>JBCCBI010000066.1:0-16839 GCA_039034155.1 Deinococcota bacterium
AATCATGAAAAAACTTTTAGTTGCTGGTTTAGCTGCGTTAGCAATGGCTGTAAGTCTTGCCCCACAACCTGAGCAAGGTGCTATTACTGATACTAACCCACCACTTGAGTACATGTTAGCTGAGGGTGATGCCGATACTGGTGGAGGCTAAGCCTAGCTATAATTCTCTTGAAATGTAACTTATAAAAGGCTTTTTGAAACAAGACCGCGTGTAAGTGCGGTCTTGTTTTTGTGTACAGTGCTTCCAACTACTGTAATAATATGCATTTCTCCCTATTGTTATCCACAGAAAGGAGCACGTATGAAAAAGCTTTTTATTGCTGGATGCATTGCGCTAGCTGTGGGCATTACTTTAGCGCCTCAACTTCAAAGACCTACAAATACAACTACATCTATTTTACTTGCAGGTGACGGAGATGGTGATACAGGAGGCTAAACTCCAGTACATAACATCTTCCACTCTTTTATAACTGACTAAAGGAGCAATATGAAAAAACTTGTTGTCGTTGGACTTGTTGGCTTAACAATGGTACTCAGCCTTGCACCACATGTTTATCAATCGCACATTAGCACTACATCTCTATTCATTGAGTACATTGCGGGGGATGGCAACACAGATGGTGGTGGGGGGTAAGTCACACTCAACTTAAAATCTAGCCAAGCTAATTTAATAGCGAGGAGCATATATGAAGAAGGTTGTTATTGGGAGTTTAGCTATTTTGGCCATGGCGCTTAGCCTGTTACCACATGTGAGTCAGGGAGTTGTTGCTGACACCAGCCTACAAATTGAACACTTATTGGCAGATGGTAATCACGATACTGGTGGGGGTTAATCCATTCCAAATTAACTCGTCCAGGAGGACACCATGAAGCAATTTATTTTGGCTAGCCTAGCCTTTTTGGCAATGGCACTCAGCCTAGCACCACATCTCACTCCATCTTTTACCGTAGATACACGTTTGCCTGTTGAATACATGTTGGCAGAGGGTGATGCCGACACTGGTGGCTAAGACATGCAAAATGCTGGAGGGATACACATGAAAAAATTTATATTGACCAGTCTGACGCTTCTAGCAATGGCGCTGAGCCTTGCACCACAGATACGTCAACCCTTTGCTGGACATGCCAGCTTAGCTACTGAATACCTACTGGCAGATGGTGATACTGACGCCGATGGGGGTTAGTGTATGTATTCATGCGCTACCCGAAAGGAAACCACAACCATGAAAAAGATGGTCATCACGGGTTTAGCTGTACTGGCAATGGCACTTAGCCTTGCACCACGCTTTAGTCAACCCTTGGCAGCTGACACTCACTCACCTGTGAAATACATATTGGCAGATGGTGATCATGACACCGATGATGGTTAGGTTTTCACTCAATTAAGTATTTCCATAGTGACTTTGCGACGTGGAACGTGAATGAATCACGTTCCTTAACCGCTACCGCTATCTGTATCTGCAAGATACAGATAGGAGATACCTAGAAAGTGAGCAAAGATATGAAAAAGCTACTCGTTGCAGGTTTTACTGTTCTGGCTATGGCGTTGAGTTTTGCACCACAGCTTCGCCAGACATCTGTCAATAACGCTAGTTTGTCAATTGGACATATGCTAGCTGATGGTAATAGCGACACCGACGGGGATTAACTAACAACCTCATTCAAACGATAATCGTTCTAGTTACCTTAGCTGAACTTCACCAGCACGTTCTAACAATGCGTCTAGTCCTTTTTGGTCAAATGCGGATAGGAATTCCCGTTGACTGTTTAAGGCAGATAGTTGCTGGCGTGCTAGTTTATCTTTACCAAGTGCTAGGTTTGTTTCTGCCAGCACTATTTCTGCTTGGAGTTGGCGGTTGCGCATTTCGGTTTTGTTGAGTTCAGTTAGGGCATTTTGAATCACTCTCAGTGCTCGTTTAGCTTGACACTGTTGCAAATAGATACGTGCTTGCTGAATAAGAGCTTCAGCGTGTAATACTTTGCGTTTGGATTTTTTGGTAGAGTTCAGTACAACAAAGCAAAGCTCCTGTGCTTCCTCAATACTACCTTCTGCTAAAGCAACCATACTTAAATAGAGTTTTTGTCTGGCGAGCCAAAAATTCTGCTGGTAAGCAATACCTTGCTCTAGCCAAAGTCTTGCACTTAAAGTATCTGATTTATAAAAACATAGAAACCCCAAATTAGTATTTAACCACGCAATTTTACTAGAAGCACCACTTTTTTCAAAGAAGGCATGTGATAATGAAAAATTTTTCAAAGCATTGTCATAGTCTCCACACTCTTGCTGTACACAGCCCAAGTTGCCAATAGCATTAGCCCATAAAGGTGTATTCACTTCATGATTAAGAACATCTAATTCTGCATATCTTAAAGCTTCTGAGAAGGTTCCCAAGTATAATGTAGCACTTACAAGAGTAACTAATGAACTTAGCTCTGCATCTTCATTAGGATAATATTCACATAATTTATATGCTTCTTTTGCTAAACGTTTAGCCTCCCTCGCATGTCCATAACGATAATTCACATACGCTAAGTTACTGATGAAACTTGCCCTCAGATTTTCTAGACCTTGATTGCTTGCCTTTTCAAGTAAAGGCCGTGCTGGCCCAAACTGCTCACGCAACTCATAATACCGCCGCCACCCAGACACTCCCCCCGCTAACACATCCCACATCTCATACCGCATCCCCACCTCAAACGCCACTCGTAAATTAGCCTCATCCTGCGCAAAAATTGTAGGTAACTCACGTAGGGTGTTTGTCTCGTTGTGCTTGCGCAAAATCTTAAAGTAGTAATTCACATGGTGCATCGCTGCAGCTCGCTGGCTAGCTTCATCTGCCTTACCCTGCAAATACTGCTTAATCAACGGGTGTAACCTAAACCGCTGCCCATCCCGCAAGAGCAAATGCGCTGCCACTAACGCCATAAGCACCTTGGCACTCGCCCCACTCACTGCCCGCGCTGCCTCATAACTAAAACTTCCCGCAAAACTCACTAGCGCCACCAGCGCCTGCTGCTGCTGCTCTGTTAATAAGTCATACGAAAAGTCAAACGCAGCAGTTAACGAGTTGTGGCGGGCATCTATGTCTGCTTGGGGTACGTCTAGGTCGCGCTCTTCTTGCAGGTGCTCGAGCACCATGCCACTAGGCAAGTTGCTCACCCAGTGTGCAGCCAAGCGCAAGGCCAGCGGCAAACCCTCACTAAGTTGAGCGAGCGCTACTAGGTCGGGCAAACTGTCAACATCCACCACGCTGCCACGCTGCTCTATGCCCTCAATTAAAAGTGCTAGCGACGGATAAGTGCGAGCGCTACTTAGGTCGTTGGGGACACCATCAGGAAGCACATGTTTAGGAACCTCAGATGTTGTGAAGGCATCTTCCGGCGTATCTTCCAAAGCAGCATCTTCTGACAAACTGGGAAAACTTAGCCCAGTTAGGTTCACCACAACCTCGTGCTGAATGGTTAACGCTTGGCGGGAGGTAATCACGAACGTAAGCGTGGGACAGCGCTCGTGCAAGGCACTAATGAGACCAGCATGCTGCAACTGGTGCTCGGCGTTATCAACAAGCAGCAGCAGTGACCGCCCCACTACATGGTCAGCCAGGCTTTCTAGCGTGGTGGCGTCTGCAGGCAGCGCTGTACCCAGGGCTTGGGCGAAGGCATCCAAAAAGTCTTCAGGGCGGCTGGTTTCAGGCAGAGTTTCTAAGCGCACCATCACCAGGCCGTCTTCACACAGGGCCTCTCCGCGCACGTCTTCTGCAAGTGCCAGGGCTAAAGACGACTTTCCAATACCACCAATACCCGTAAGTGTGATGATCTTGTGACCAGCATCTAGCTGGGCGCGTACCCTAGCGAGGTCAGCCTCGCGCCCAAACAGAACGGGCGGACGGGGCACGTTGAAACGGCGCTCGAGCCGGGCCACAGCTTCACTGCGGCTATCACATAGGCGGATGTCGTCAAAGGTTTCTCGGATTTGGGTCGCAACGTCGGTAGCTTGCTCGTCTTGGGCGGCAACCAGCAGCATGTGAATGCGGCGCAGGTCATCGGGACTGGCTCCGGCAACGTCTAGGTCTATCTTCCACGCGCGGGTAGCGTAGGCAGCAGCAGCCTCAAACTGGGCTTGTTTGGCGGCGTCTTCACCCAAACGCAGCGCAACGTCTAACATGACGGTCTGGAAGGTGTCGCGGCGAGCTAAAATCCACTCTACCCCCGCCACAGTAGACAAGCGCTTGTAACCTTCTAGGCCGTCTAAGAAGCGCCCTTGGTAAATGTCTAAGGCGGCGGGGTAGTTGCCTTGCTCGAGCAGCGCTTCTAAATCGCGGGTGTCACTGGGAATCAGTAAGCGCACCGTACCGCGTCCGCGAGTTTGCGTGTTGAGCGCACTTGTCACCCTGGCGGCACTACGTGTTGTGACCAGAGTCTTCTCGGCAGCTTGTACAGGTGTTGGTTGGTGTTCTTCAATGGCACCAGGGGCATGGTCATAGATACGCCGCAAAGCCTCAGCTAGACCCTTGTGACGGCGTTGTTCACTATCTTGTTTGTCCCAAAATAGGTTGGCTAGGGCGGCTTTATCTTGGGGTCCCTCAACTGCTAGGTAGGCCAAAATGAGCAGGGGCATACGCTCGCGCAGGTCACTGCCGGCTAAGCCAAGCTTGCCAAAGAGGTGTAACTTGAGCGCGGTCACAACTGCACCTCACAGCGTGTACTGACACAGTGTTCGTACTTGCATATTGTCAACATTAAAGATGACATACTGTACGAGTTCGCATAGGTACAAAGGGTTATGCCATAAGTTGAGGTTCTGAGTTGCTCGAGTAACACCATGCTAGACGCACTTCCCAACGTTGCTCTGTGACATTGTACTGTGAGCATACCTTGTGAGCGTCTTACAAACGTTTCATAAACTCAGATTCTACTTATTTATAGGTGTGCTTTTGAGCCTATGTCTCAGCGTAATTTAGGAAGTTTAGTATAGATTAATGTACTTACAGGCTGAGTTGAGGCCGTTTGTGTGTATATAGTCCCCTAGCTGGGGGAGGTGTTACTAGGCAAGGTAATAGTAGGCGTAGCTTGACATAAGTTGAGATGGGTTTAAGTTGAGATGGGTTGAGGTATGTTGCGTGCTCGAGCCCTCGACATATACCGTTCACGGCGGAAAATTTGGATAGTATTCTTAGGTTCATACAAGTTCATTGCTAGTTCAGTATTACTCATGAGTTGCAGGTAATGAATACGGTGTAAAAAAGCGTTTGGAAGGTATTAAATGAGGAGTGACCAACATCAATAAACTTCCAAACGTAAAACGACTATACACTAGGTTGAGAGGGTCTTTCACAGCATCACAGTGGCGGACATGGGAGGGATTGCTAGGACTGTTTCTAAACGTGGAAGAGGCAACCCATCTAAAGAACGTTAAAGTTGTTTCAAGTAGTAGTGCGAGTAGGTTATTGAAAAACTTTACTAAGACGGACAAGTTAAGGATGTGTTTGTGGCAGTTTCAAGCAGCAGCACTTAGAGACTATGCACGTAAGCAAGGTAAAACGCCTTGGCTGGTGATACGTGTGGACTTAACCAGTGTTGCTAAGTGTGGCAAGAAACTGCCTTATCTACGCACCTATAACGGGATACATGGCATTCACTTGGTGGTGATGCATGTAAGCCTAGGTAAGCTAAGTTTTCCCATGGGCTGTGAGATCTATGATCCAGCCAGCACAGCTACCCCCATCGACCATGCTGTGAGGTTGTTGAGCAGGATGCATCCTTATCACTGGGGAGGCTTTGAGCATCTGGTGGTCATGGATGCTGGGTTTTACAGTGCTGATGTACTTGACTTACTCAACTGGTGGGGCTTTACCCACGTCAGTATTGGGGCTAAAGCTAACTTACGTCTTCGTGATGGACGCAAGTTGCGAGATGCTAAACAAGCTGAAGCAGTCGAATTGGACAGTTTACCTGGCACGACCTTTTACGTCGCTTGGGTCACGCTGCCGCGAGACGGCAAGCGCAGACGCTTCTATACCCTAAGCACCACCCGCGCCACTGCCATAACCTTGACTAGCAGGCACAAGCGTCGTTGGCTCATTGAGTCTTTCTTCAAGTCAGCCAAGCATGATTTTGGCTTGCAAGAAACTCGTTTGCGCACCAAGCAAGCTATCCTCAACTGGCTTCTGCTCGTTTGGCTCAGTACTTCCCTAGCTCTCTTTACCCAAGCTCTGCACGATAAAACCAAAACTAAGTCGCCAGCTTGGCGGCTTACCTTAGCACAGGCTGCTGAGTCCATACGTGACTACTTAATGCCTCACTGGCGCAGCTTACGTGCCCTCATCAGCTCAGCTAAGTGTCCCTTAGCATCTCGTAGATTCGCCTTAATCATCGAACATGGCAGGGGGGTATAAGTGCAACTCATGAGTCTTAGTTCGTTGCCAATTCATTGCTGCATTCGCAGCATAATAGCTAGCTAATGAAAGATTACTTGGTGCGACTTTGGAAAGACACCGACGGTGACCACACCAGCGTACGCACACGTGACCCTCATGAAGTGGCATACTTTCGTAATTTTTTGATCCTTAGTCAGTTTTTAGAGGTGATGGACGTTGAATCCTTTCGCAGGTCAGTGCGGTGGCTCGAGCCGTCACATACCTACAGTACAGATACGCTGCAAGCTCGCCCTCGTAGTTACACTCACTATCAATATCAAGAAACGATTGCTAGCAAATCACACCGCCCTAGCCCATCTGAACATGTACCACCCTCTAAGCAACGTGATCCCATTCAGCAAGATGTTAATTGCAGCAACATGAATTACACCGATGTTCCCAACGTAAACATCAACTCAGAAACCAACTGTGTTGATCCTAAACATACTCATCAAGACTACGACCAAGACTGAGGTTCAAAATACTCCGTTCAAATAATGTATTATAATGATAGTTAACAACAACATGCAAGGTTCGTTTCACAAAAAGAGTGGAATATCGATATATACAATCTGCCATGCATCCATTACGGCTCATAAGCAACTCAGAACGACTTAACCAAGGAGATACCTTTATGCCTAACATTAGCCATCGTAACCATCAGCATGCTTTTTTGAATTTACGCGTTTTGCCCCTTGTACTGTTTGTACTTCTGGGTTTCGTGTTTAGTGCTAGCCACGCCCAAACAAATATTAGCTTAGATACCGGGCAGCACCGTATTGTTCATTGGTGCCCGCAACAACTCTACACACTGGGTGTCATCACCTTGCGCCCAGAACATGGCAACGCAGACTTTGATATGTACGTTTATACCGATGCCGCACGTACCGACCTCATCGGCACAGCCGCCTTATCTGGGAACCGCCCCGAAATTGTTTTTGTAGGTCCGTTCACACGCTCAACCTGCTTGCACATTTTGGTACGTAACTATGCTGGCGGGCACAGCAACTACCACTTCACAACCCACACTGTGGATTTTTGGGACAAGCTCTTTGCTAGAGCCCTACGAACCCGTTACGACTGTGCCAACTTGGGCTGTAGCAACCCTAGTGACGCGCTGGTAGAAGGCATTGGCGATAGCATTTTACATGCGTCGCTCGAGGCAGCAACCGTCATTACCGACCGCAGGCACATTAGCCCGCACGTTCAACACCACCTCTTACACGATGTGGGTAGCGGGTTTTGGGGTAGTTTTGCAAGCACTTACGCCAGCGAGTTTGTGCGCGACGCATTCCGATTTTACTGACAGCAGTTCGTTAGCCCCCTAAACTTAATACAGATCTAGAGCATCTATTACAAGGAGTATAGTCATGGCACACCTAAGTGCACTTTTTCTAGCAGCAACGTTAGGCTTACCCGGTGGACTTGAAATGTCACGCATGTTGGTGCTGGCATTAGCAGAGTATTCGCCGCTTTACACCCTACCCGAACATTTACTCGCACATCACAATAGCTCGCCAACATCATCTATTCATTAATAGGTTCAATCTACTTACAAGTAGAGATTTCCAACTAACAGGTATCAACTGATTTAGTGAGTTGACAATATGCACGTTAACGGCTTGGGGGTTGCAACTTAGCAAGACAACTATTGCAGCACCTCTAACCGAACCTGCCATAAATATCACTTTATGAAAGGATAACTATGGACTACTTGAGTTCTTTACTATTTGCAGCTGCCCTAGGGTCCACAGGGGGCCTGCGCATGTCCATGCCACCCATGGCACTAGCACTGGGCGCTCAAACACCGTTTTATACACTTCCAGAGTCCGCAGCTTGGCTTGGTTCAGGTGAGGCTTTGAGTGTGCTGTTACTTTTGAATCTGCTCGAGCTAGGTGCGTTTAGTGTGCCCATCCTTGGTAGCGGGTTAGACGTTGTAGCACTGGGGGGCGCACCACTATCTTCAGCTTTGGTGGCAGCCTTTGCTGCACCTGAACTCAACGTTGGCACAACACTGTTTATTGCGGGCGTGCCTGCTGTAGGTATTCAGGTTGTCACCTCAGGTGCACGCGCCGTCAGTGGTCCGTTTGCACCTATCGTTTCTTTGTTCGAGACAATTAGCTCGTTCATCTTAGGGATTTTAGCAGTTATTTTGCCCATACTTGCGTTGGGGCTTGCTGTTTGGCTTGCCATATCTGGTGTTAAACGCGCCAAGCGTTATTTACGCACACGTCGGGAGCGAGCAAATCAGGCTCCACCACCCGTACCACCCCCGACCACTTAAATGCTCATGACAAGCTTTAACGTGTACATTAACACCATTAAGAATGTCATGACGTCACAATTTCATGACATTCATCACCTAGGATACGCATATGCCAACGTTGACACACAAAGTATCGATACGTGTAGTATCTATGGTGTCGGTAATTACAAATATGCGAAGGATAAGTAAATGATATTGACTGTTTGTCAACAGTCTACACTTTACAAAATACTCGTATATCGTCTATGATGAAATTGTAATCTCTCTTTTTTTACCGTAAGCGCACTCAATCGCTCGCATGCTCATTGGAACATTTTTTAGTTGAACGCCCCGTTTATGGGTATCTTGTGTGCTGTCTGAACACGCATCATTACCGTTTGCGTCAACCATTTCAGCTATTTAGCCAATTCTAGCTTGTATATATTGATCCTACTCGACATGTACCAACGCCACCAGTCGACGCCCTTATGACGCCGCCTGACGTTGCTACTAAGCACGTTATTGGCTCAACCTTTAACTTCTAGTTTCACATTCAGAAGGGAAAAGGTATGCTTTTAATGATTTTTAGGCTCTACAAAGCAATCCTCAACATTTTATTGTTGTTTCTCACCATCGTGTTGGTGCCTCGAGTAGCTCAATATTTAGCCGTCTACATTGACAAACTTCTCGCCTACATGGTTGCCATTTTGTTGAGTTTTCTTATAGCTGCTGCAGTTGTAGGTGCTGGGTTTCTACTACTAATCACGTATGAAACTATGCGCAAACTCGTCAAAACCTTGGATGATAAGAAAAAGAATTCCAACTGATTCAGAGATGTGAGTATGTCATCTAAAACGATTTAGGTGACTACCCTAAGATATTCTTAGCCAACTTTTAGGGAAGTTAGTTTTACTCCTTTCACCGTGAGTACACCGCTCGCGGTGACCTTTTAAGTAGCATGGTTTTACACCAGTACCAACCCACACTTGTCTTCCATAAAATTAGCTTACTTGGTATTGTCAACGTGGTATGACCCACTCTAATTTTGCTGGTCGCCTTAGTTGTGACTGCCACCTTTACTTTAGAAAGTGTGTTGAAGGCGGTGTAGTAACTACTTATCTGTTCATACTTTTAGCCTTCGTGCTGCTGCCAGCTACCTTTGCACAAGTGCCTTTGACTGCGCCTGCATTTTTAATAACATCTCTAAACACCTCATCAACGCAGGACGCGTTTGCATTCCTCGAGCATGAAGCAGGCATTGCGGTGTACTTTCAACGTGATAGCCTCAACCTTAACCGCTTGAAAACGAACTACCGTATTATAGAAGCTGAAACAGCTGAGTATTTACTAGGTAGTGTTCCTGTACCCGGCTACGAAGCTTATGAAAGTTATGACGCCACCGTGTACGCTCGAGCCGACGGTTGGTTAGTCATCTACTACCCCAACAATTACTTTACGTCGTTTGTCATCGACTGGTCTGCGTATGCAGCAGGGCGAAACCAGTCAGGCACACAAATTCAGGTACCTACCAAGTTAGAACGCGTAGCAGCCTTTTTTGGTGCACGCTTAGGTGCATCTGAAGATGACTTACGCTTTTATGATTTTAGATTTCCTGAGGCAACAACCTTACTGTTGATGGTTGATTACGGGCAGACGGGTAGGCTCGAGTTTTCTTATACCCTACCGAGTGGGTTTAACGGGCTAGACGTCAGCTTTTCCCATGCACCTGCGGGAAACTGCGCCAACTCGCTGTTGTTTAATGGTGGACTTGCGTCTAATTTAGCGGTTGAAGACGAACACACAGACCACTTGCGTCCCGAAGGTCTGGAAACAGAACGTCTGCACCAGCTTACAAGTTACAACCTTGACCCCAATTGCGGTACGCCTGCTTATGTGGGTATTGCCATTACCTCACAGACACCTTCACAAACACCGGCGCGTTCAGCGTATTTGTTGCCAACAGATGCTAAGAGGGTGTCGCTCGAGCAGCTCTCTTATCTATCTACCCGTGGCACTCTACCGCTTTTATACGCTCAAAGCACCACCCAACTACCCAGCCAACGCGTTCGCATCCGCAGTGCTGAACACAATCGCAATATCTCGTTGATACCACCAGCATTCACCAAATCCTCAACAGAGATGCTTTTAGAGGAATCACCTTCTGTTGAAGAAGCAGAGTCATCTGAGCCACCTGATGCAACACCTGCAGATACACCGCCTGATCCTCAAAGTATTCCAACGTTGCAGCTTATCTCACCCCTAGCCACCAGTACTTTGCAAGGTTCAGAGTTAGTGATTGAAGTATTTGTGCAAGTTCCACCTGGACACAGTGTCCGTTATGAGGCAATGGCAAATGGGATACCGCTTGCCCCAAGTCGCAACTTAGCAGCTCGTCCTGCTCGTGGTGATCAGGTTGAACTTCGCTACATCTTGCCGCCAACGCTACAATCTGGCACCTCTGTAATGATTGAACTTGTTGCCGTCAACACAACGACAGGTGCAGAGAGTACACCGCTTATCTTTAGCCTCACGTACACAGCAACCGCCTCCCCAGATCGTGTTGCTCTGGTCATTGGCAACAGTATCTACCAACACGCACTTTCATTGCGCAATCCGGTGAATGATGCCACTGCTGTTGCAAGCATGTTGGCTGATACTGGCTTTGCAGTGACGCTTCACACCAACCTCACGCTAGCTGAATTACATAACGCAGTAGACGAATTTCAGGCGCAACTACCTGCGGATGCCACCGCGCTGATCTATTACAGCGGGCACGGCTTACAAGTGGGCGGCCACAACTATCTTGTGCCCGTAGATGCCAACATTTCCGACACTGCTGATATTGCTACGTCAGGCTACGCGCTTACAAACATCTTAGCGGCACTTGCTGATGCGTCTACCGGACTTAATCTCATTATTTTAGATGCTTGCCGCGATAATCCTTTTGCACAGGTGCCGTCAGTAGCGGATGGACTGGCAGCCATAAGCGCACCTGCTGAGACTTATATTGCCTATGCCACAGCTCCGAACACTGTTGCTAGCGACGGGCTTGGGCGTCATAGTCCGTTTACGAGGAGTTTGCTCGAGGTCGTCCCAACACCGAGCTTAACGCTTGATGCTATATTTGCCGAGGTTGGTAGGCGCGTTGAAACCATCACTAATCAACGTCAAATACCGTGGGTAGCCGCTAATCTTACACAAGAGGTTGTCTTAATTGAGGCTAGTAGCATCCCCTAACGCACAACCTCAAACGATGTTATTCCTGCGCCATATGTCTCACCTTGACGGGGCACATCTTGTGCAGCATTTATACCAGTCAATGTGTCCAATTCCGTGACCACACGAGCTAGCTCAGCTTCTTTATAACGCGCAAGTATCTCTGTAGCCGTCTCAACTTGAGCTAGCGTCTGCAAGGGTGCCGTTGTTACAACAGCGAGTAAATGACTTTGACCTAGCGGTTCAGTTGCATACAATCTGAACTCCGGCGCGCGCGGACCCGGTATGTTGATAGTGGTATCCGCTTGGACGATATTATCTGCTGCCAGTTGATTAGGAAAGATTAAGTAGATGCTATCGTCTGGCGTCTGTCCAAATAGGTAAAGATAGCCGCTTTGGGGACTTGTGACTTGAATAACAACTGCCTCATCCAAGTTGTAGCGCGGCGTACTCATTTCAATGTCAATGACAAATTTGCGTTCTTGTAAAAGGTTATCTAAATGCCTGTTCAGTTCATGAGCTGTCTCGAGGGGTAGTGTGATAGCCTCATGACTCACAACCTCGGCTACAGATGCACGCTCAAACGCGCCAAAACTAAATAGATCTGCTGTTAACCAAGCTGACGGTCCACTGAGTTGGGGTATATGAGGTGTGATCCCAAATGTGTTGAGTGTCCTCGCAATATCTGTTTCAACAAGTTGCTGTAAGCTTGCCAAACTCAACGGTACACCGCCCTCAGCATGACGGACAACCCGCTCGTAGAGTGCTTGGGTAAAGACACTACCTTGATTAACTCTTACTGCATCATAGGCAAGTTCGCTCGCGGCACTTGCCGACAGTTCAATGATGTTGGTAGCAGCAAGCTCGAGCTGCCCTGTTTCAGCAGCTAATGACTCAACAGCTAAGGGAATACAATTCAACGGTTCAGTAGCTCGCCACAACTTGGTGAGTGGGCGCTGCGTTTGATAGGCACGGGTCATCGTGCCACTAAAACAACTGTCAATAATGACAAGTATGTTAGCTGCCAAGCTTCGCCCTAGTACATCCGCTAGCACGTCATCTGAGACAGCTTGCATATCATGAGTGAGCCATGCTTCGTCACAGCCGTCAGCTTCATCGCCATTTTCGTCAACAAGTTGATGACCGTGGCCACTAAAAAAAAGCAGTACTTTATCTTCTGCTGTCACTCCATCAACAAGCCAGCCTTCTAATGCCTCGAGGATGGCATTACGACGGGCCCCTTCATCAAGTAGCGTTAGGACTTGCTCGCTACGAAACCCCAATCGTTTGGCGACGTCTTCCATAAGCAGCACGTCTGTGCGCGGTCCCTGTAAATTGATGGCGCTATTTTCATACGCACCAATGCCAATAATCAGGGCCCGATTTTCCGCTTGAGCTGTCGTGACAAAACCCACCAGCATTACAGTCAAAATAACGAGGCAACTTTTGAATACACAGCTTGTTTTATTCATAACAGTTCCAGAATACGTTACCCCACAATGAGCGGGTTTGTGTAGGCTCGCCTAGCTTGCATGACTAAGTTGCTCCAGTAACTCCAGATAAAAATGCTATATGTATCCATAAACATTCCAGAAACTACTGCGTCCAAGTTTGTTAATCCCAAATGCTATTAAAGATCGCGCACCCTCAAAGGTGAGAATAAGTGTTTTTGGAACCGACACTGCAGATACCCACTGCATAGACCCTATTGCATAGACCCTGTTGTATAGACCCTCTTTAGTAGTAGTTTCAACAAGCAACTTACAACGAACATGGATTTCGTCGTAAGTTCGTTGCCAAGCAAATGTCATACTAACTTCTTAATATCTCTGGCAACTGTCAATGGTCATGTACTAACACAGTTACAGGGAAATATTTAACGGCTAGCTGCGGGTACAACGGGGGTTATTACCAACTAGCTTAAAGGGGGATGGGGTATGTCACTTTTAAAACCCAACTACGGGCGGCGCGGACCACCTCGTAACGAGCATCTCTACCGCCTCAGGGTATGGCACGAACAAGGGCATTTTCGAGCAACTTTGCGCGATCTGAAAGGTCCAGACGCCTACTACTTTACTGATGTTAGGTCACTAATTGCTTACTTAATCGAAGTGCGTATTAAAGATTATGAAAAAGACTTGACTGAAGGTATCATTGTGGAAGAATGTCCAACGATGGAAAATATCTAAAGAATTAGTTTGTGTCCTCGAGCTGAGCCTGTACCCAAATTGCAAACACGGGCTGAGGCAAGTCATCAATTCGAAAACTGCGGTAGTTATCTGAGTCGATGTCTTCACCGTCGTAGGTGAACAAATCAAAGCGAGCAATCCGTCCTTCACTCAAGAAGTAAGCAAACTCGTTTAAGGGATCAATAACGCCAACAGCGTTTCGCAAGCTGATGTCATTTTCGTCATCATCTAGCACAGTGCTGTGCACAGTAAGCTCGCTATCGCTTAAAATGATTACCTCATCAGCAGCACGAAAGTCATCCAGGACAATATCTTCGCTGTCGTTGTTCGTGTCTATGGCGTCGTCTTCATCTGGCTCGCTGAGTGCACCACCTTGATTGGGAATGACAATAAAACTTTGCTCACGTAATACTAAAAAATTATCGCCAATAGGGCCAAAATCAACAATTTCGTCATTGCCGTCCGACTCAATCGTGATGTCCAAATCAACAGGTTCAGGCTCATCACCATTGCTATCTTCCGGAATATCCAAACGGCGCAATTCAGGTTCGCCAGCCACTTCCTCAAAGTAGTAGAGGCTATCTTGATTGCCCCCGCGACTTTCAACTTGATCTAAGAAAAAAGTAGTTGTGATGAGTGGGTCTTGAATATGTGCAATAATTGTGCGTGTATCTATATCAATGATGTCAATTGCATCAGGATCGTTGCTGCCGCACTCACTTTGGTCATTAAGCAGGGCCAGATAACGTCCTTCTGAACCTACCTGCACTGCTACGGGGCAAAAGCTATCTGGCGCGGGTGAGACATCTTCATCTATCGTGAGACCTTCATCACCACCTAATTGAACCTCTATGCGGCGTCTATCGTTTTCTTGGAAGGCTGACGTGTCACTGGCGCTAAGCCCCTCGAGATTAAAAAACGCTACCGTAGCAAGGTTGCTAGTATCAAGTATTCGTGTGAGTACCACTAATTCTGTACGACGATTGAGCCTGTCGACGATATCGTAGTCAATAGGTGGTCCGAGTAGTGGTTGAATACTTTCTTCAATGATTTGAAAATCTGATGTACCACCTGCAGCCGTCAAATCTTCAATGATGGCGACCCTAGCATTAGCTGCATTTTCACCATAGGCAGTTATTAGGATTACCTCGAGCGCAGGATCCTCTGTACCCGTACAACTTGCTAACAAAACACACAAACTAATAAGCCCAATAAGCCAGCCTTTTTTAGACATCCATATTGACAACTGTGTTTGTAAGCTCGAGGTCATCACAGTTTGGTTATACCGAGTTCATGCGCAAAAAGGCACCCTACACAAGACATAGTGTATGTGTAGGGTATTCATTGAATAAACTTAAGTAAGACAGCTTTTTGCAACAGCGTCGTTTAATGATGTGCCACTTGACTTAGGTATTCTAGTTCAAAAATTAGGGTTATTTATTCATATTTTATTATTTAATTAGTAAAATGCCTACTTACGATACGCCCAGACAACATACATGGGATCGCCATGTTGAGGTGTAAAGCGGCATGTTTGAATATCGCGAAATAACTGCGTGCCTCCAAAATAAGCTTTGACAAGGCGAATATGGGCAGCATCGTCGCTCGAGCGCCACGCCAAAATAGCTTTGGTAGGAAACATGCGATTTGAAAACGCAATGGCGAACGGTGCCCCTGGCGCTAAACAACGGCCTACCTCAGCAAAGGTGTCCGAAGGACGCGTCATATACTGAACGCTAGCTGTACATACAGCGCCATCAAAACAACTTGTCTTAAACGGTAATTCCTTGTTTAAGTTGAGGTCAAATACAACCAAATCGGAAAGTGTGTCGTTGGCAGCAAGTTCTTGATAATTTAACCCAAGGCCAGTAACCTCAGCAAATTTGTCTGGTAAGTGCGAATGGTAAGCAGACATTAAATCAAGAACGCGCCCACCTTGAGGCAATAACTTGTCATAAACTTGCTGAGTATAGTGAGACGCAGCTTCATCTATGTGCGTCACAAAGCGTGGTTGTGTGTAAAAATTTTGATCCACACCTTCGTCGATACGACGAAAAAATTCTGGGTAGAGTTGCGTCATATTCGTAGTTTGACAATCTAAATGCATATTTGCAGCAACCTACACCACGTTTTCTTCATGGTTTCTAAATTTTGTGAGCCAGAGTACTTTAAGAAAATTTAGGGTAAGGTAGTTCAACTTACAAAGTGCGTGGATTCACAAGCTCGAGCCGAACAAACTACCCTCGAATCTGTCACAGAATGGTTTGGTTGTTCAGCGTGTAGCTGCAAGCACCTGAGCAATCTTAGTGCAATGACGCTTCTGTCAGAGGTAATGACATTACCTCGTAATCTTAATTAAGGTTTCTATCTATCTTTGTGATACGGGGAGTTTAATGATACTGCGAGATGTCGTTTGGGGTAAAGGCTTGACTCGAGCCCAAAATTTAGAGCGATACTCAACCGTCTTTTTGCGAGCATCTTATCCTAAATTGATTCTCGGGTGTCATTGATTCTCGGGTGTCATAGTCTGAATCGTCTCAGGGTACGCTCTAACTGCGCTGTACTTCGTGAACACGAGCGATTTTGATGCCGCAAAGCGGCATCAAAACATCACTTTAGTATTGTAGAGGCTTTTTTGGTAACAACACCGCTGAGGTCGTTGTAATCAGTACATCTATCGTTGATCTTGATTGATAACACGACATCATCACGTGAATCCTTTTAAGATGAACTCTAGCTAGCAAGGTATGCTGATTTATGACCAACCTACGCG
>JBCCBI010000067.1:0-16812 GCA_039034155.1 Deinococcota bacterium
AAACCCTTCATGATGCTCAGCAAAATATGTCTGCGTATAGTTCAGCTGACTACTCAGCAAAAACTCGCAGTATGCCAAACGGTGGTTGCTGTAATCCATTCCCTATCGTTTCATTTCCTTACCTCGTGCGTAAGTCCTAAGGGAATTCAATATGCTTGTGAGTGAGCCAGAAGTTCCTAAATACGCAGTAAAGCATCCTCACTACCCTAAAACTGTTCCTGCTGCCTACTTAAGTCCTAGAAAAAGCAGACGAGCTGTGAGACTACTTATGGAAATGTTAGAAGAGCTTGTCTACTCTAGTACTATTCTCGAAAAATAAGTCTTACACTTCTTAAAAAAACAAGTCCTACACTCGTTTTGTGTAAAGGGTATTTTAGTCTAGCTCAACATCCTCATAGACCTCAGCTAAGCTCAGTTCTAAGTCTAGGCAAGGTAGTTTAAACGAACCTTCTTCAACAGTTTCATAGCGCCAAGTTCCGTCTTCGAGCGCGCGGTAAATCTCAACAAGCTGGCTTTTTTGTGATACCAGTACGTAAGCTTTGAGACCCTCGAGCCGGTGGTAGTTATGCAGCTTTTCGCCACGGTCAATGTCACCAGTTCTATTTGAAAGAACCTCAACAACAAAGCAGGCTGTGGTTTTAATATCTTTACCAAACTCGTCCTCATTACACGAAACAAATACATCGGGATAGTAATAATTACCGCTTGGGACGCTTAGCTTGACGCCTTCCATGTAAGCTCGACAGGGTTTGCCTGCCGCTGCTAGGCGTGCCCTTGTATAAATGGCACCAATGATGAGGTTGTGTGCTTCTGTGCCGCCGGTCATGGCGAAGACAAAGCCATTTACAAACTCGTGTTTAATCTCAGCGTTAGCCTCAAACTCGAGGTACTCCGGGGCAGTCATCCGTTTAGCGTCACTTGCTCGGGGCATAACAAGATTGTAGCAAATGGGCTGTATTTACCGAGGTCATTATTGCCAACTTTGTCTTAATCGTAGCCACTGACACGACAACTGTTGCCAGCAGACGAGGTAAGCTAGAGCGTGCCAGATTACGACGTGATAACCATCGGCGCGGGACACAACGCGTTGATTGCCAGTGCTTACCTCGCCCAAGCCGGTTACAAAGTAGGGGTCTTTGAGCGCCGCGATATGGTTGGTGGCGCGGTCTCCACCAAAACCATGTTTGATGGCTACCGCATTGACCTAGGTGGTAGCGCGCATATCCTCATTCGCCTTACACCGATTGTGGAAGAACTTGGACTTGAAGAGTATGGGCTTGAATATATTGACGTAGACCCGCTCTTTTTTGCGCCTTTTGAAGATGGCGATAGCGTCACTATTTATCGGGACGCTGCCAAGACCATCGACGCGCTAGAAACCAAATTTCCGGGTGAAGGCGCAGCCTACAAACGTTTTTTAGACGATTGGCGGCCGTTCTCGAGAGTTGTCAAAGACCTCTTTTTAAGTACGCCGAGTCCATTTAACCTCGGTAAAAAGATGATGTTTGGCAAAGCTGTGCAGGGTGACTGGAAAGTAGGCCTCAGCAAGATTTTTAAGCCTTACGGCGATATTGTAGACGACTATTTTACTGAAGAAAAAATTAAAGCGCCCCTTATCTGGATGGCCGCGCAGTCTGGGCCGCCACCTACCGAACCCATGACAGCACCGTTTTTGTTATGGCATCCGCTTTACCATGAGGGTGGTATGGCCCGACCCAAAGGCGGTTCGGGGATGCTCACGCAGGCGCTTGCTAAGCATATTGAAGCCCACGGAGGTGAAATCCACACAAGTGCGCCAGTTGAGGCTATTACGGTAGAGGGTAGCCGTAGTACAGGCATCGTGGTGGACGGGCAGCACTACAGTGCGCGGGCGGTGCTGGCAGGAACTCATGCATTAGAGACGTTCGGTAAGCTTTTACCTGAAGACAAACGCCCAGAAGGTGCCAAAAACATGCGCGTTGGTAATGGCTTTGGTGCAGTGGTACGTCTCGCCCTCAGTGATAAAATTAAATACACCGCCGACCCAAGTGATGACGCCCGCACCGCCTTGCAACTCATCTGCCGTGACCGTTTGCAACTTCAGCGTGCGTATGGGGACTATTTAGCAGGGGAGCCTGCCAAAGACCCGCCGATTGTGGCGATGAGCTTTAGTGCCGTAGATGATATGCTTGCCCCAGCTGGCGGTGAAGTGTTGTGGCTTTGGGCGCAGTATTTTCCTTATGAACTCGCACAAGGTAAGCACTGGGATGATATTGCCGATAGCGTGGCTGAGAGCATCATTGATGCGTTCGAGGTCTATGCGCCAGGAACTAAAGAGAAGATTGTGGGGCAACTGTTTCAGCACCCATTGTGGCTCGAGCGCGAACTTGGACTCTACCGAGGCAATGTGATGCATTTAGAGATGAGCGTTGAGCAGATGTTTGCCATGCGGCCGTTTTTAGGTATGGCGGAGTATAAAACGCATTTGAAGTCGCTCTACATCACAGGTGCTAGCACCCACCCAGGTGGTGGCATTATGGGTGCCTCTGGCCGGAATGCGGCGCGCGTGTTATTGGGTGATTTGGAGCGTGCTCGAGTCTGATTGACAACGTTCTTAGGGTTAGAAAATATATCAACCTCTTGACTAGCAATTTGACTGATACCTTAATTGGCAACGCGAGTTGATTAACAACGCGATGACTCTATAAGACTTTGTAAGTTGTAAACGTGTTAGACATGATATCACTGACGAAGCATCATCATAAAACCAATCAATCTCAATATCTTGTTTCATCTAGTAAGGTTGAGACTATCTCGAGCCATTTTGTGCGTCATGCTAAAGCCATTATGTGTGTAAACCACCCATACGCTGCTTATCGTCGGGCTGGGTCTCATCCGCCTCCCAATTCAGTTTATGCTAGTACTATGCAGTCCGGTTCTGAGCAGGACAATCTGTGACCTATCTCCAGTTTCATGCCATCTTTGTATTGCCGCCACTGGCCCTACTTATTCTGTGGGCATTTTATGACGCACGGCGTGGCCGGCCGCTGGCAGGTCAGCAAGTGCAAACTCAGCGTGCACAGTTTATGCTAGGTCTAAACACACTTATTGCAATTGTTTACACAACACCGTGGGACAACTATTTAGTGGCAACAGGCGTATGGACTTACGGACGTGATCGTGTGCTGGGTACCATCGGCTACGTGCCGGTTGAAGAATACGCGTTTTTTGTGTTGCAGACAATTTTGACTGGCTTGTGGTTGTATATGCTGCGCCGTTATTTTCCTAATGGGGCTGGACTAGCACAAGTATCTAGGCTGACGGTGCCAGGTTTGGCTCGAGCAGGTATTAACCAACATTCAGGTCAGCCTCAACCAACTGCAACTAGTAGTGATGATCTGCCTACTAACTATCTTGTACGTTTTGTCGGTGCGCTGGCACTCCTAGGACTTAGTGCAAGCGGCGTACTTGCCACCCTGATGACACGAGGTACCTACTACGGATTCATTACCATGTGGGCTGGACCTGTTCTTACACTCATGTGGGCGCTCGGTGGTGACATATTGTGGCGTAACCGTCACCAAGTTGCCTTGGCTGTACTTGTCCCAACCCTGTACTTATCGGCTGCTGATTTAGTTGCTATTTACCAGAACATTTGGGCGATTCGACCAGCAACCAGTAGTGGATTTATGTTGTTTGGTCTGCCGTTTGAAGAGGCTTTATTTTTTTTACTCACCAACATGCTGGTTGTCTTTGGCTTAACCTTGTCGCTTACGCCAAGCATCCTCACCAGACTTACTGGCCTTATCCAAACTGCTCGGCAGGGCGGCTGGTGGCGACTAGTATTGGTGGCGTGGGGACTCAGTATGATTCCTACGCCGTTAGTCCCAGGTGCTTTTGAACACCTCATCTTGCTAAGTACAGTGCTGCTCGCGGTAGGGGTTTTTGGTTACGCCTGGGCAAAGTTTCAAACGCGTGCGCTATTGCTGTTGGGTGTTGCCTTTGGGTTTGGTGTACTTGTTGAGTTTATAGGCTACCAGACAGGGTTTCCATTTGGCCAATACGCCTATACGACAGACGCACCGAGTATCCTTGGTGTGCCGATTATTGTGCCGTTGGGCTGGTTTGCGTTTACTTTGATTGCTTTATCCGTCAGCCCGGTCAAGGGGCGCTTGTGGATTGCACCGTGGGCACTGGTCGCATGGGACATCGGCCTCGACCCACTCATGGTGAATAGAGGTGTGTGGGCCTTTGCAGAGGGGCGTTATTACGGCATCCCGCTGTCCAATTTTATCGGTTGGTATGTCGCTGGGGTGGGCCTCGTATGGTTACTCATGAGGTTAGAACCGAGGCTAGCACGCGCCCGCAGCCTCAGCTTACAAGTGACCTTTGCGGTGCAGACGTTTTTGTTCACCATAGGCTTAATTTGGTTTGGATTGCCGCTGGCAGCTTTGTGTTTTTTGCTGGCGATGGGGTCTGTATTGGCACTAAGTGATATACCACTAATGAATTTAGTGCGTCCTCGAGAGCGGTTTGCTAGAGTACGTACAAGTGAGCTGTGGCAGAACTATCAAACACGGTTTAAGCAAGAGCTAGATGTCTGGATTGCTAGGATGCTACCTTGGATTATTCGGCGCAGTTTGCGGCAAAATTTGCAAGGTGTTTGGGTTAGGGGAGAGCTGGACGCATTAAGACAGCAGCGCCCGCTGATACTGGCGCTTAACCATCACAGTTGGTGGGATGCTTACGGGCTATGGCTTTTGCGGAGAAAATTAGCTGTGCCTGTAACGACCATTATGGCAGATTGGCAGCTCGAGAAGTTTTAGTTTTTTCGCCATGAAGGTGTTATCTCGCAGCGTGAGGTGCGCAGGGCCATCCGTGTGATTAACGCGGGTGAGCTTCTGGCTATTTTCCCTGAAGGCGAAATTCGCCCCGCCGGACAAGTAGGGGAGCTTAAGCGTGGGGTACAGTTTCTAGCAGAGCGTACAGGCGCAGCTATTTGCCCTGTTGTGATGCGCACGGTCATGCGCGGTGGACAGTATCCAGATATGATAATTGACATCGGTAAGCCACTTACAGATTCGTCTCAAGAAGTATTGCAACAAGCACTCAACGATCAACTTGCTACACTCGATAGCCTCGTACTTGAGAGCAATCCCGAAGCCCCATTAGCTGGGTTTAGCTTGTGGTTTCAGGGGCAAAGCAGTTTTCACACTCGAGTCAGCTGGCTTGCTAAACTTAGAAAGTTAGCCAGTCAGTATGGTTCAGAAGAGAGCTCAAATGATAGTGGTACGACATCAGACTCACGTGGGCAGGACTCAGCGCATGAGTTCACAACATCAGTAGAAAATGTGTCAGCATCAAATAAGATAGAACATACCTCACATGAGGCTAAGGTATCCTCAAAAAATACTGAATCAACGACACATCAATCAACAAGAGGAGTAGTATCAGAAACGACAATGTCATCAGGATCCTCAAAGACAGTCTCATCAAGAACAGTGTCATCAGAAGCAGTGCCAGTTGTAATGTCCCCTGAGCAACCTGATACGCAGCAGCCTCGAGCATCCCAGACCTACGACCAATATGACCAACCTGCTATGACCTCAACAAATGATGCCAGCAAATGATACGAGCACCTGAAGATGGATAGATTATGAACGCCGTTATCACTGTACTGTTTTGGCTGGTGATGCTGTTTTTAGTGGTCCAAGGCCTGACCCTGCTGGGTAATCTACTGTTTTTTCCAGTCCTTAAGGTTTCAGCTTGGCATCTGCGCCATTTAGACCGCATTTGGCCGCTTAGCGACGCCCAAGCACTAGAAGATGAACGGCAGATGACCCTGCCAAAGGTATCTATTTTGATTCCTGCTCGCAATGAGGTGGGTAATTTGCCAGATACGCTACCGCGCCTTTTAGCGCAACCTCGAGCCTACGAAATTTTGGTGCTAGACGATCATTCGGATGACGGTACTGGACGCATTTTGGCAGATTTTCAAGCACAAGATGACCGCCTCAAGGTGCTCACCGGGGAGCCGCTACCAAGCGGTTGGACCGGCAAAAACTGGGCCTGTCAGCAACTAGCTGACGCCGCAACTGGCGACATTCTTATCTTCACAGATGCTGATGTGCTGTGGGAATCCCACACGCTGGACGTGCTACTCAGTTTTCAAGCTGAACGCCAAGCAGAATACTTGAGTGTGTGGCCGCGCCAGCAGACAGCAACCTGGCTCGAGCGCCTCACGGTGCCTGCTATCGACATGATTTTGCTGGGGTGGCTCCCTTACTTAGCTGTAAAAGTTGTTCCACTAGCTGCCTTTTCAGCGGGTAACGGGCAGCTTATGTTGTGGCTCCGCGAAACTTACGACGCCATCGGCGGACACCGCGCTGTGCAAGCAGACGTGTTAGAAGATGTGCGTCTGGGACAGCGTGCTAAAGGTCTTGGGGCAAATGTTGAACTAGCACTCGGTGGCAAGGTCATTAGCACGCGGATGTATCAAGATACCGAGAGTTTACTGCAAGGGTTTAGCAAAAATATTTTGGCGGCGCATAATAACAGCCGGGCATTTTTAGTCCTTAGTGTGGTGCTTACAACCTTGTCGTACACACTGGTGTGGCCACTGCTGCTAACTAGTTTGTGGTGGTTTGTGCCGATTGGGTTGGGGCTAGCGCAACGGGCGCTTACCTGTCTTAAAGCACGCCGCAATTGGCTCGAGTTTGCCCTGCAGCCAGCTATGGTCTATCCACTTTGGCGCATTGCCCTGCGTGCGCTAAAGCGCAACGGCTATCAGTGGAAAGGGCGCAGCTATTCTTAGCTCAAATGCAAATATTAAATACACATGAAGGCATTGGTACTTGGTGGTGGCTTTGCAGGTTTGACGGCAGCGGCTGAGCTGGCGCGTTATGGACTAGAGGTGACGTTACTCGAGCAACAACCTCACCTTGGCGGTAAAGCCAATGATTACCGCGAGGCTGGCTACCGCTTTGACACTGGCCCGCATTTGTTTACCTTACCGCATATTTACAAGCGTTTATTTACATCACAAGATGCTGTCAAGCCAGTCGAGTTGCTCCCGCTCGAGCCACTTACCCGTTACTTTTTTCCGCTGGGACGTGTCTGGGATGTTTACTTTGATGATAATCAAGACAGTGACACCCAACTTGATCGCACCACGGCATCTTTAACTGATGCCGAAACACGGGCGTTTCTCGCCTTGCGTGATGATGCCAAACAGCTTTTTGAGGGTGCTAAAGATACCTTTTTATATGGACCTGCGCCCAATTGGTGGACGTTAATGCACTACGGCTTGCGTGAGGGTCTGCGGGCGCATCCAACTAAGACGGTTGCGCAACTGGTGACGCAAGTGTGTAAGCAGCACGGCGCAAGTAGTGATATAGCACAGTTTTTTTTGCGCTTTGCAACTTACTTTGGAGCAAATCCCTACCACGCGCCAGCGGTACTGCATAATATTGCATGGGTTGAACTTGGACATGGCGCGTTTCATCCAGTAGGCGGAATTGCGGCAGTGATTAACTCACTGAAAGATTTAGCAATGTCGCGTGGGGTAGAGATTTATACTCAGCAGCAAGTTAAACAACTTGTTCGCCGAGGCAAGCGGGTTGCGGAGGTGCAAACGCAAGATGCAGTTTATGAGGCAGATGTTATTGTCTCGAGCCTAGACATAATTCGTACCAATCAACTCCTGGGCCGGGTGAGCAGGCAAGCGCGGCTCACGCCGTCGCTGTCAGGATTTGTGTTGTTGCTGGGACTGCGGGGAATAAGTGAGAAACTTGAGCATCACAACATCAGTTTTAGTGCCGACTACCCCCGCGAGTTCGCCGACATTGACGCAGGGCGCTTCGCCCAAGACCCAACCATTTACATCTCCATTAGCAGTAAACGGCAACCAGATGACGCGCCAGAGGGTTGTGAAAACTGGTTTATCCTCGTTAACGCGCCTGCGCTATCTACGCTGTCAGCAACGACATCTCCTAAATATGAGGGACCAAGTCCAGACGAGCAAATGTATGCTAGCCACATTATTGATGTACTTGAACAACGTGGTTTTACGGTGCGTTCACGTATCGAGGTGCAGCACATTTTGCCACCGCGCTACCTTGCTCAGTTTGCGACCTACGGCAGCATTTACGGCGCAGCACCGCATAATTTGCTAACCACCATTCGCCCTAAACCGCGCGTACAAGGCATCAACAACCTGTGGCTGGCAGGCGGTACAGTTCACCCTGGTGGTGGGATGCCGTTAGCGATGCTATCGGGTCAGCAAGCTGCAGCTAGCGTCGCCAAGCGTTACAAGTTATCAGTAACCAACTGATGTTTTTAAGGTGCGTCCAATGTTGGGGATTCATCTATTGCTTCAGGTGAGGTAGGTGTTTCATCTTGGCTACTTTCATCTTCGGCAGCAGCACCGTCGTTGAGGTTATCTGAGGAGCTGGGCTCGTCTTGGGTAACGTCGTTTGATTCAGAAGCATCACTGGAATCATCTTCTGGTTCAGGTTGTGTGCCTTCGGGGATATCATCTTCTGGAAGAGGCGCGTCAGGTGTGGGTGTATCAGCGTCATCATCTGCTTGGAGGTCTAGCTCACCAATAGGCAAGCTGAACTGCCGTGCTACGCGGTTTTGAAAGGACACCACCGCACGCCAATCACCGTCAGTCACGGAAATATCGGCGGGTAGTCGAAACCGTATCTCTTGCGGGTCGCGGTTGGGCGTAAGCCACTGGGAGGCGGAAGCAACTTGCGTGTTGTCCGGCGCAAACCATTGCACGGCAAGCCAGTTTGCTTCGGGCACGTCTTGAGCGGTGAGTAACAGCGTAAGTCCTTGGGCAGTGTGCTGAATGCCTGACGACGCGTGCAAGTCCAAACTGGGGTCAGGTTCAGCACGTCCCCTCGGAATGGGTGGAATATATGTGTAGGTACAGCTCGAGCTAAGGATAGTAAGCACTAGCCCAAGAACTATTAGCCACCAAGAAGGTTTGAGCTGAGGTTGTTTAGCTAAATCAGAGTGTTTCATGATGATATAAGTCTCATTTTACTCAGTGGATGTGCTGATGAGACGTGATAAGTATCTAAAGGTATTGAGTTTGTTATATTTACAAGTCTCAAGTTTATAAGTTTCAAGATCATCTTAATGCCCCTCAGGTAGCAAGAGCGCAGCGGCTAGGGCAATGGGAGCAGTTTCAGCGCGTAAAATACGCGGTCCTAAGGATACATCGTGAAAGCCTTTAGCCGTAAGCACCTCAAGTTCAGCATCAGCCAAACCACCTTCTGGCCCGGTGACGAGGCTGATGCTTGACTGCTCGAGAAGCTGATGATCTTCAAGTACTTCGCTCAACGTCCTACTGGCATAAGGATGGGCGACGATGCCCAAGCTAATACTCAAGCTAGTTGAGCTGGGAAGCTCGAGCTGTTTAATACTAACCGGCTCTGCTACCTCCGGCACCACACTGCGCCCAGACTGCTTGGCAGCTTCAGCAGCAACCCGCCGCCACCGCGCCAGTTTATTAGTTGAGACCTTGGGAACATCCCCAAAGCGACTCGTAAACGGTTGCACGTGAATCACGCCAAGCTCGGTGAGTTGCCGTACAACATCAGCTAACTTATCGCCTTTGAGGAGCCCGACAGCAGCGTACAACCTCCACCTGCTTTCAACGTCACTTGCCTGTGGCGCGCTGATGTGCAGGGTGACGGTGGCGTTATCAACCTGCTCGATAACGGCTTCAGCTTCATGTCCTTGACCGTCAAACACACGTAGGTGTTGACCTACCTGAACGCGCAAGACGTGTAGTAGGTGATGCGCTTCGCGCCCGTGCAAACTGATGCCATCCTCTGCCTCAGCCTGCGTCATCAACTCAGGAAGATGGACGCGATGAACCCGCATCAGGCTTCTCCATAGATGTCTTTGTGGCGTAGAGCTGTGACGAGTGACCAATCCCCGACCTGAACACATGAAAGTAAGCTAAACCACGGGCTTAAGTGAGACCTGACAAGTTCGAGTCCCTCGGTTTGGTAGATGCCTGTGAGTACGAGTAGTCCGTGAGGTTTCGTCACCCGCGCGTAGGCTGGCATGAGGTCACTGTGGACGTGCGCGTAAATATTGGCGATGACGACATCATAACTAGGCTGAGGTAGAGGATCATCTAAGGTTGCGTGGGCAAAGGTCGGCATAGTGATGTGCGCGTTTAGATAACCTTGATGGAGATTGTTTTGGTCTAGATTGTTTTGGTCTAGATTGAGGTTATCTGCGGCATTTTCTCGAGCCACCGGAATTGTCTGCGGGTCAATATCGATGCCGTGGGCGTGGAAGCCTAAGCGGGCGGCGGCAATAGCGAGGATGCCGGAGCCTGTGCCAACATCAAGTAGCTGCGTTTGAGGTTGAGGCGGGCTGAGATGCTCGAGCATCTCCAATGCAAGTTGCGTGGTGACGTGATGCCCGCTGCCAAATGCCAAACCCGGGTCGAGCCAGATGACAATATCGGCATTTGTGGCTCGATCTGTATCTCGAGTAGCATCTACCTGAGTATCATCCGGCAGCGTATAAATTGTAGGTTCTGTGTGAGGTTGTTGTAAATGTTTAGGCGTAATCACGACGTTACGAATGCGAATGGGCTGCATGTCACGGTTGTACTGAGCGACGTAATCGGTTGTGTCCATGGCCTCCCATTGACCTGCTGCTAGGTTGACTGGCAGGGTTGGAGGCGCGTCGATTGCAGCATCAAAATAAGCGATAAGGTCGTCACCATCTTCTACAATGCCACTGCAGCCCGCTTGCCACAAACTTGTGGTGAGTTGGTCGTCGTCGATGGTGCCGGGAAGCCTGAGAACAATCATGCAAAGCTCATCATGACCTATGCATGAGGATGGGTGTGTTCGTGAGGCATTGTGTTGAGGTCAGTAAGACTTGTCAAGGCGTGTTCAGACTTCTACAGGGTGACTGTCTGAATGACTTGTGTTCACCGATTGTGTCTTATGAGAGGCATCACCTTGAACGGTATTACCTGAGGTGGTTGGAGTGTTTTTGAAGGTAGCCGGAACAGGCGCTGGTTGGGCTTGCAAAACTAGTTCAAAACCTAGCTTGTGGCCTTGCTCGAGGTAAAACGCCATGTCCTTCGTCTTGGTTTGCGGGCCTAGCGACTTGCGCTCGTAAGCTTTGGTAGCGGTCATAATCATGGTTTCTGCTAGACATGCTGGCACGTAGCCTTGACCAAAGTGAATGTCGAGCTGGCAGTCAAGCTCACCTGTACCTGGGGGGCGCACCACGCCGCCGGGAATCACCTGAACGTCGGGCACAGTGTAGACATCTTCAGCGACATCGCTAGGCCGGCCAAGGTCGTAAATCCAACAGCCTGCACGCACGTGGTGCTTATGTAAAACAGGGACTGGGCTCGAGGTCGCTGTGACAATTAGATGCGCCTGTTGACACATGGTTATGTCGGTTGTGGCGATGAGTTCTAGCTCAGGATGCCGCCGCCTGAGCGTGGCTGCACTGCGCTCTACACGCGTTTGGTCGCGGCCAATCAACATAAGTCTTTTAACATGCGGGGCAAGTTGGCGCGCGGCTCCAAAGGCTACAACGCCGCTAGCACCGACGACGGCAGCGCAAATGTCTTTAGTTGAGCTGTGATTGCGGGCTTGCTCGAGCCATTTGGGAACAGCCTCTTTGACAGTGGCTGCTGTGTAAGCACCGCCATTGGTCACATGAATACTAGGTACAGCATCTTGCACCTGTTGCCCTTTATTTCCCACGGTTGACCAATACGCGCCCAAGCCAAAACTCTCGGCCCCAAACTCGCGGGCTAGACGGGCTCCTTGAACGGCCATCCGCAGGGCTTCAGCTGGATATTTGCGAATTTGCTCCGGTAACATAGGCGCGCCAATGAGGATCACCCGCAGGTCGCGCCCATCTGCTAGCGTGATGCCGCGCATATCTGCTACTTTTTGCGGTCGCCACCACAACAAACTGCGGCGTACAAGCCGCTCTGGAATGAGCTTACGTGCTAGTAAGCGCCCCAGCCAGCCGTAGCTGCGCAGTTGCCACATGTCGTCTAAGGTAATCGGGTGAATCATAAACGCTGCGTAAACGCTGTTTGGGTCGCGCCCATGTACAGCAGGTGGGTTGCCCAGTTGGGTCTCAACCCGATTGACAATGCGCGTTAAGCTAGCTTTTTGCCGCCACACTGCTAAGAGTGCAATGAAGCTAGCAGCGATAGCAAGGTGAGCATCATGCGTTGTTACAACGAGTAAGATAGGCAAGCTGACAAACGCCGCAAGGACGCCTACGGTGATGTACCGGCTTGCTAGCAATCCAACGAGGTAAGCTACGAGTGGAAGAATCCCCAAAGCAACAGGCAGGTGTCCGTACAACATCAACCCCAAAGTGATGCCGGTTAGAACGCCGCCGCCGCGGCCTCGTGGAATGCGGCTATGCGTCAAGATACGCAGCGGGTATAAATGCCCTACAAACACCGTTAACATCATGATAGCAAGGCTGTAGGTAAATGCACTCGACGCACTCGTTAGACCACTTAAAGGAACCAACGACAGCGCTAGCACACCCTTGATGACATCCAACGTAAATGACGCAAAGGCCAGCGGCGCACCTACGAAGTGGTAGAGGTTTTCAATGCCTAGGGTGTAAACGTGAACATCTTTAGCATCGTGACCGCTCATGAGCTTAATAAGACGCCCGCCCAAAGGAAGTGCACCCAGCAAATAACCACTTAACGCGTAAGCGAGGCCGTAAAAAATGAGTTGGGTAGGTGTGACGCCTAAAAACTGAGGCTCGAGCACCGCCAATACCCCAACCTGAGCACCAAGGTTACTCATGCAATTCTCCTGATAGCCTCTGACGTAAGGTTAGCCACAATGTCTACTATCTTAGGCACTGGACGCAGTAAAGATATGACTCGAGCTGACGTTGCTTGGTTGCTAAGCTAGTTGTTAACGACGTGTAAAAGGCAGACGTGTAAAAGGCAATGGTGTACCCATTAAAAGCTAAGCTAATATTAGTAGCATTGCATAAGAAGTAAAGAAAAAACAACACTCTTATGATTTCTTGTAAAATGAATAATAACCTCTTTTTGAATGCCGATAAAACTATCAAAAATCTTGTCTGTGACGTAAAGTATTGAAACGAATAAGGCTTCTAGTGAGGCTGATTTAGCATGCAAACTAATACCTGTCAAGACAAAAACTCGGTTAATTCACATGTTATCTGACGTAAAATCAGTTTCTTATGGAAAGCCGCCTGCCGCCCCAAAACCTCGATGCCGAGCAGAGCGTGCTTGGTAGTATTCTGCTCGATAACGAGGTGTTTTCGTACCTCGAGGGCAAACTTCGCTCAGATAGTTTTTACAAAGAAGCCCACCGTAAAATTTTTAGAGCTTGCGAAAAGTTATTTCAAAGTAGTGAGCCTGTTGATTTGGTTACCCTTACTGAAGAACTTCGGCAAACCAATGAGCTCGAGGCTGTTGGCAGCGTGCCTTACCTCATTGGTCTAGCCGACAGCGTACCCACGGCTGCCTATGCTGAAAATTACGCGCGCATTGTTTTAGAAAAAGCAACCTTGCGGGACTTAATTTCAACCAGTTCGCAAATTATGCAAACCGCCTACGACCAAGCGCTACCTATCGAGCAAATTTTAGACAAAGCTGAGTCAGGCATTTTTGAACTTGCTAGCAACAAACGCAACCACAGTTTTGAAGGTATGACCAGCCTCGTTACAGAAACCTTTGAGCACATTCAAGACCTATTTACCAACGGCGATACCGTTACCGGCTTGGCAACCGGGTTTCGTGAGTTAGACGGGCTTACGGCGGGGTTGCAGCCAAGCAGCTTGAACGTTTTAGCGGCCCGCCCGTCGATGGGTAAAACGGCACTAGCACTTACCATTAGCGCTCATGCAGCGTTGCGCCACGCTAAAACAGTTGGTATTTTTTCTTTGGAGATGTCAGCGGTGCAACTGGTGATGCGCATGATCTGTAGTGAAGCCCGAGTAGACATGAGCCGCTTGCGTGGGCGTGAACCGTCTGAGCGAGATTTTCAGCGCCTAGCTGAGGCTGCTGGCAAGATGTCCGAAGCCAACATTTTTATTGATGACAGTGTGGACATGACCGTAATGGAACTGCGCTCGAGGGCGCGGCGGCTCATGGCGGAACACGGCCTCGACCTGGTGGTTATTGACTATTTAACCCTTATGCAAGGCAGTGGGCGCGGCGGCGGCGGTGAAAACCGTCAACAAGAGATATCGTCGATTTCACGTGGGCTTAAAGCGCTGGCGCGCGAGCTAGACATACCTGTGCTAGTGCTTTCGCAGCTTTCACGGGCGGTTGAGTCACGTCCTAACAAACGCCCCATGCTGTCTGACTTACGTGAGTCCGGTGCCATTGAGCAAGATGCTGACTTGGTCATGTTTATTTACCGCGATGAATACTACAATAAAGAGTCTGAAAAACAGGGCATTGCCGAGGTCATTATTGGCAAACAGCGCAACGGCCCAACCGGTACAGTGGAACTCCAATTTCACAGTTCACACGTGCGCTTTAATGATTTGGCTCGAGTTGACTAGATGTCCCTTCAACTGGCAGGTTCATGACGTTACCCCCATGGATAACAAGGTAAACTAAGCTATATGGGCAAGTTTCCACTTCGCAGTCTGCTCATCGCAGTGGCCGTCCTCGGCGTCATCATCTTTATTGCGTCTCAAAATAATGCGCGCCAACAAGGACAATCTCGAGACCTCAGTTATTTCCTCAAACAAGTTGAATCGGGTGCAATTGAAAGCATCTCTGTTCAGGACACCAAAATTGAAGTGACGCCACGTGGTGAAGACGCTTACACCACGCGGGTAGCTGCACCACCCACAACCGAAGAGTTAGAGCGTTACGCCAAGCGCGATATTCGGGTGGAGGTGGCTGCTGAAGGGCAAAACTGGGGTGGTATGCTCATCACACTGTTGCCCTTTGTGCTCATGATTGCCTTTTTGTGGTACATCATGCGCGGGATGCGTGGTGGCGGTGACGGTGCTATGCAATTTGGTAAATCCAAAGCCCGTTTGGTAACTGAAGAAACCTCTCAAACGCTTTTTCGAGATGTAGCTGGGGCAGATGAGGCTAAGAGCGACCTCTACGAAGTCGTTGAGTTTTTGCGCAACCCTGGCAAGTTTCACGCTCTTGGCGCTCGTATTCCCCACGGCGTGCTGATGGTGGGCCCGCCTGGTTGCGGTAAAACCCACCTCGCCAAAGCTGTTGCGGGTGAAGCTAAGGTGCCCTTTTTTAGTATTTCGGGTTCAGATTTTGTGGAGATGTTTGTAGGTGTAGGTGCCGCCCGCGTGCGTGACCTGTTTGAAAACGCCAAGAAAAGTGCGCCCTGCATTGTCTTTATAGATGAAATTGATGCTGTTGGTCGGCGTCGTGGCATGAATATTAACGGCGGTAACGACGAGCGCGAGCAAACCCTCAACGCACTACTTGTCGAGATGGATGGTTTTGAGTCCAAGCACGACATCATCATTATTGCTGCAACGAACCGCCCAGATGTACTTGACCCAGCGCTCCTACGTCCAGGACGCTTTGACCGTCAAGTTGTAGTAGACGCACCTGATGTGCGCGGGCGTGAAGCCATCTTGCTGATTCATGCTGCTGGCAAACCGCTAGCGAGCAATGTAGATATGAAAACGGTAGCCCGGCGTACCCCAGGATTTGTGGGGGCTGACCTCGAGAACCTCCTCAACGAAGCTGCACTGGTAGCAGCTAGAGCCGGCCGCAAAGAAATTCAACCGCAAGACGTTGACGAAGCTGCTGACCGTGTTGTTATGGGACCCGAACGGCGTAGTAGAGTCATTAGTCCACGTGAGAAAAAGATTACGGCCTACCACGAAGCAGGGCATGCACTCGCTGCTCACTTTTTGGAGTACGCAGACCCAGTTCACAAAATCACCATCGTGCCGCGTGGCCGTGCTATGGGCTACGTTATGCAGTCGCCTGAAAATGACCGCATGTCGATGAGTAAGAACATGCTTCTCGATAGGATTGGGGTAGCCCTAGCTGGGCGGGCGGTGGAAGCGCTTATCTTTAAAGATGTTACAACTGGCGCACAAAACGACTTTGAGCAAGCAACCAACATTGCCAAGCGCATGGTGACTAGCTGGGGGATGAGTCCTGAATTGGGGCGGGTTGCTCTGGCAAGTGGCAACGAATCTTACCTAGGTGACTACGAAGGTGCACGTAACTACAGTGAGGCCACTGCTAAGTTAATTGATAGTGAAGTTAAAAGTATCATTGAAACGCAGTACAAACGGGTCATAGCGCTCATTGAAGACCACAGGGAGTTACTCGAGCAAATTGTAGACGTGCTGCTCGAGCGTGAAACGCTGCACGCAGATGAGTTTGCTATGCTGATTCGCGGTGAACCTTTACCTGAACTCATGCCTGTGCAAGAACCACCTGTAGTTAATAAACCTAGTCGTCCTCGTGACAAAGAACCCCGTCTACCGCCAACCATGATGCCTAAACCAGGTTAATAGCTGATGCCCCAAAGTTATCAAGGAGTTAATCCATGCCCTACGATGAAAAGGTGGCTGAACGCATCCGTAAGCATTTGCTAGACGCAGTGGTAGAGAAAAAGATGTTTGGCGGACTAGCGTTTATGATTCAAGGCAATATGGCTGTGGGACTTATGCACAATGAGTTAATGATTCGGGTTGCTCCTGAGCAGTATCAAGACATGCTTAACAGGCCTCACACTAAAATAATGGACTGGTCAGGACGACCTATGAAAGGGTTTGTTGTCGTCACAGCAGAGGGTTATAAAGAGGATG
>JBCCBI010000068.1:0-16766 GCA_039034155.1 Deinococcota bacterium
GATTGACAGCACACAAACAGACCAGCGCTATGCTCGAGCCCCCACAGCATTTACCTGCGAACTTAAAGCTCTTGATTGCGAGGTTGAATAACTGTAATGAGTCAACAAACCTAGAGATGCTTGAATTTGCTAGCAGCACGATGTACAAACACATAATTGTATGCTGACACCTTTTGCAACAATTTCGTTTGAGATTACATACTCATTTAGTCGGGTTTGGTAGTCAAAGGTCAAATTTAATAGCAAAATAGTAGTCTCGAGCCATTTTGTGGTGTGTTTATCGCAAAGTGTGCTTGTCGCTTTACAATTTCTTGACATTTGTTGGTAGCAAATCTTAAGGCTCTATGAAGCCTCAGATGCCGTGCTAGTTAGCTGTATAGTAATTATCTATCACAAAGTAGTTACGTTAGCTGTTCAAATGGCGGAACCTTTTTAGCCCGTTCCCACTCCATATTCACAAGAAGGCGTGTTAATTTTGGTTCAAGGGTTGGGTCGGTAAGCTCGAGTGATGAAAGCAAAATCAAGTACGCTTCTTCGTCGATAACGTACATCGTTCGCTGAGCAGTGAGCGTGAACGGCAAAAGGGCTTCATCAGCTGGTTCGTAGCTAAGACAAAACCCTTCAATACTTGCTAGACTACGCGGCGCTTTACTTTCTAGAACAAACCACGTTGGGCTATCTCTATGAGCAATGTGTACTGGCAAGAAATAGATGGCCTCTTCCAGCTTGGCACCTTCAAATAACAGGCCAAATAAGCTAGCTATACCAAAACTCATGTCATCCTCCTAGGTGTTGTTTTCAACAGGATTACATCTACGTTTTGCGAACAACCCTAATCTCGTACCAAGTTAGCCTTGCACTCAATCAGCTTGAATAGGCATCAACCCACCGAGATACCTCAAGTAGGATTACATCGAATCCAAAATTACAAAATCAAAGCCAAAAATACCTCGGCGGGTGAGGATGTCTGCATTTTCGGAGCCCATTGGCGTAACCGTATGCCACAAGTACATGTCATCCATAAAAATCACTTGCCCGCGCTTAAGCTGCCCGCGCCACAATTCAGTTGCTTTGTCAGATGCGTAGATAATGCTCTCGGCAGTACCACCTTGCACGTCTTCGAGCACAAACGGAATAGCACTAATAATAAACGGGCAATTTAAGCCGTCTTGGTGCATCCCTTCCGGCGAGTTGGTGGCTGGGTCGCGCGAATCTTTGGTAACAATTAGCATTTGGTGGATGCCTATTTTGAGCTGCGTCACATAAGGGAACTGCGCTCTCACCATGTTGGCACCCGCAATCAACATCTTTTGGAACTCCGCGTTTTGCAAGACAGCTGAGTCAATCATCTCGAAAAGGCGCGGTTTGGCCCGTTGGTCATCCTGGGCAGAGGATTGGGTAAACGCTTCTTGGGGCAAGTACTCAATGCTCCAAGCATCATCTATCAAAACAACTTTGGCGTTGGTTTGGGCCCGAAAACGCTTGGGTTCGTCCCAGCCATATAGCTCGAGGTCGTATTTATCTGCTGGGAGGTTGTCAAAGCTTGAGACTAACTCATCCAAAATAGCTTCGTTGATGCCTAGTTCGGTTAACGATGTCACCGTAAAGAGTTGCTTTTGAAGCTCGAGCAACTCACTAGAAAGCTCCTGCTGCGTATCTTGCCACGTGCTAACGCGCTGGTTAATGGCCATATCTGTACTCCTTTTGTTAGTACGCTAATTGTTAATACTACGTTGACGTTAAGTTTATAAGGCTAGGCTAAGCTTTAGCTATATAAGCATGTTCTACTTGGCGCTATTCAGCTCGACACCTAGCTTTGACACATACATCCTGACACAACCATTTAAGCGTGGCTCAGGATGCCCCATCAAGTTAATTCTGTCACCTTGTTTCTAACCTGCTATAACCGCTATCGTGTTGGTTATAGCACAGATGCCCGATCTTACGAAGACGGGTCTTACGAAGACGGGTCTTACGAAGACAGCTAGTAACTTGGATACATTACTTTTTAGAGTCATCTTACAGTTACGCGCTTAGTTTTTAGTATGTTGTCACGCTACGACGTAGTCATCGCTGAATACATCAGTTTCATCGCTGAACACGCCAATTGAACACATCAGATGTATACAACTTGCGTATACACCGAAACATCGTTCTGCTTAAAGGAGCACTATGAGGTTGCACTTACTAAGTTTTCGCAACATTTTTTCTATTACCCTGTTCATGAGCTTGGGGATACTAAGCTTGGGATTAACGAGTCAAGCTCGAGCCCAAATTGGTCCCGTCACACCTCTCGCGGGTGAACCTATGGCGGCCCGTTTTACGCCAGTCACCAGCCCCACACCGTTTGATGGCACCTTGCGCTGCCACACGATTACGTGGGGGCCGGACTATGTTGCGTGGTTTGCAGAACTTAAAGGCCTCGTGCAAGCCCGTGGCGTAAATGCCACCCACACCAATCAAGACGTTATTTTGAGTCAGCTCGAGGCCTTTCTAAATGACCCCGGGTGTTTGCGCAGCACTATGGAACAGGTTATTCAAGTTGCCGACTTTTTGAACGCCAATGGGCTAGGTCAACACGCCCCTGTCGTCGCCATGCTGCACTCGTTTTCTGCCGGTGGCGATGTGAGTGTGGGCGGTCCCAACGTCAATAATGTGACAGACTTATGCACTGCCCGCATTGCTGCCCAACTTGATGGTCCTAGTACAGCACTATTGGTCAATGTCATTAACGACGCGTGTGGGCAAGACGGTAGTGATCCGTTTGCAGGCGTCACCATGGTTTGGGTCGAAGATTTTGTCGGCTTTCAAGGCGTAAGTAGTCCAGGTGCAGCACTTTACACCGGAGAAGCTGATGCCGCCCTAATCATCACGCCAGATGCTAGCGCGCTCACAGGTACAGGTGGGGAGTTTTCTGTTACAGGTGCTAACCTCATTGTGGGTACAGGTCAAGCTCGCCGCGCCGTTGCAGACGTAGTTGCCTTTCGCAAAGACTTTTTAGAAAGTAACCGCACTGAGGCAGGTGCCTACGTACAAGCACTGTTACTTGCGCATGAAGAGGTACGCCAACTTGTTGCCAATCAAACTGCTGACCAAGCTGCTTACCTAGAGTTTATGGAAATTGGTGCGCAGTATGTGCTCGACCTGCCCGGCAACGTTGGTGAAGCTGAGGCTTTGTTTGGCGATGCCGAGGTTGTGGGTATGCCGGGTAACATCAGCTTTTTTACCGAGGCAACTAGTCCAACTGGCTTTGAACAGATGGCCATTCGCGGGCAAGCCCTGTTGCGCGAGTTAGGATTACTTAGTAGTAGCGCGCCGTTTGTGCTCGAGCAAGCTAATTGGGACTACAGCACGTTTGACCCTGTGCTCCTTGCAATCGAAGGTACAACCTTGCCTCAAATTGATGCCGCCAGGGCCGAAGCCGCTGTCCTCCAACGCGACCAAGCTGGCACGCTGGCCGAAAGCAGGCTATTTTGCTTTGCCATTTTGTTTGCACCGGAACAAACCACCTTTCCAATTGAGCAGTACATCACCGATTTTGACCGCGCCATCCGGCAAGCTTCTATTTTCCCCAATGTGCTATTTACCATTGAAGGCAACATGTCAGTTAACCGTTTTGTGCGCTTGTACCGCGAAGGTGCCAACCAACCCACGCTTACCCGCATTCAGCAGCAAGCAAGAGCAGATAGTCGGGCGCGGGCTGAAAGCGTCCAGCAAAGCCTCAGCTTGCGGGCAGATCAGTTGGCACTCGCTAGTTTTAGACCTGACCAATTTGTGATTATTGGTCACGGCATTGAAAACCCACGCCGTGGCCGAGACGAAACTGGTATCCCTGTGCCTGCCGCCACCGAAGCTGACTGGAACGCCGACCGCAACGTCAGCTTTTGTGTCACCAACATTCAAGTTGAAGATACCGAGTTTGTACCGCTTAACTAATGGCTTCTCATTTAATGGCTTCTCAACTAATAGTTTCTCGTCTAATGGCTTTCCGTTTGATGATGTCTCAACCGATAATCTCAACCAAACTCTCGATGAATATGTCAACGTACGACTCTTTAAGTGATAGACGTGACACATCACTTGCACTAGGTCAACTTTGGCAAGAACCTGAACCTCAAGACATCACCCAAAAGGATATGTGATGAAAAAAAATGTACCTCTACTGGTGATTTTAGCCGTCGTCATCTTTGTGATACCGAGGTTTTTGCCAACTTTGAGCGGCAATCGCCAACGAAATCCCCTCCCTAATTCTGTAACTAGCTCACCTCTTGTACGCGGTTTGGTTGGTGACTGGCCACCTGTTGATGTTAGCAGCAGCGTGAGCCTTGCTGAGAACATGACCGCTGGTAACTACATGGTCATTTTTGACGGCTCTGGCAGCATGGAGGGCAGCAAACTCCGCGATGCCAAAGACGCCATGAGCATTTTGACTACCGAAATTCCCGAGGGTGACAACCTCGGCTTGATTGTGTTCAGTGAAAACGGCATTCGCATCCTGAGTGAACTTGGGCGCGGTCAACAACATCGCAACGCATTCAGCCGTGACTTGCAGGCTGTCCGGGCAGGTGGCAATACCCCATTAGGGCAAGCCATTGAGGTAGGTATTGACCGCCTCGAGCAACAAGCCCGCCGCCAAAGCACGTCTGGCAGTCACTACACGCTGCTAATTATCACCGACGGCGAAGCCACCGATGCAGACGCGCTATTACGAACCATGAACAGGATGTTACCCGTCACCAGTCCGCCCGTGTCACCCATTGTCTTTCAAACCATCGGCTTTCAAATTGACGAACGCCATGTCCTCAACCAACCCGGGCGCACGTTGTACACCTCTGCCCAAGATGGCGACGCCCTGCGTGAAGCCATCAGCAATGTCGTGGTCGAAGCACAAACCTTTAGCCCCGGTGACAGCACCTTTGGAGAGAATTAGAGCAGCATGAAAACTTCTACCCGCCTACTCATCAGCTTATTTGCGCTGTTTATTATTGGCGCGCTGGTGTACGCCTTTACCGAGCCACTTATGCAACAACTTAACCGCTTGCGCGGCAGCGACGCCGGTGGCCTCAGCCAAATTCAGGTTGGCTGTGACAACTACTTTGGCTACGCAGCCCTACTTGGACGTACCAACCGGGCCGCTATGCGGCAGCGCGGCTACGCGCTGGAATGCGTGGATGATGGTGCCAACTACACTGCGCGCTATCAAGCGCTGAGCGAGGGCGACCTCGACCTAGCTGTGTTTACCAAGGGTGCCTATTTGCAAGTTGGCGCGCCCAACTGGGACGCAGTTGAAGTCTTGGTGATGAGCGAGTCCAAAGGGAGCGACGCCATTGTGGCTAATCAAAGCAGCGGCATTGGCAGCCTCGAGGACCTTAAAACCGCTGTACAAAACGGGCAAAGCTTGCGCGTTGCAGTCACCCCAGACTCACCTAGTTGGACGCTAGTAAACGCTGCTGACAACGCGTTTGGATTAGCAATTCCCGACGCTTGGTACGTGCAAACCAATGGCTCGAGCGACGCCCTCAGCAGGCTCCAGCGCGGTCAAGCAGATATTGCCGTGTTGTGGCAACCGGACATCACCGAAAGTTTGCGTAGTAGCAACATCGTTCGCCTGTTAGGAACAGAAGACACCACCAACCTCATCGTGGACGTGCTGCTAGCCAGCCGCACCTTTGCCCAACGCAACCCGGAAGCCGTACAAGCTTTGACAGATGCCTTTTTTGAAACACTCGAACTGTATTCTACCAACACCGAACTACTCGTTGAGGACATTATCAACTTTGGTGAGCAGTTTGATACCACCATTAGCCAAGATGAAGCCCGTGACATGCTCGCTGGCATTGATTATCAAGTGCTCGAGGACAATGCCATTCGCTGGTACGGCTTAGCAGATACGCAACTTGGTGTGCGCCGTTTTGATGCTATTGAAACCACGCATTATTTAGAGCGCACCTTCCTCGCTACCAACCTACTCAACACACCTGTACTTCCGCCTGAAGGTGCAGCAGGACTCACTAACAGCCGTTTTGTCGAAGCTGCGTTTAACGCAAGTCCCTTATCTAATCAGCAATTTGGACAGGTGACGACATCTGTCGCAGGTTTACAACGTGACTTTGTGCCGTTAAGTGCTGAGGAATGGCAATTACTGCGTCCAGTAGGCTCACTCAAACAGCGGCCCATCGGTTTTCAAGCCTCCCAAGCAGGGTTGTCTGATCGGGGCAGACAAGTATTAGATGAAGTTGCTAGCGATTTGAACACATTCTCGAGCTTCCGCCTCATTATCGAAGGGCACACCAACGCCATTGGCGACGCAGGTGCCAACATGCAACTGTCCCAAGCCCGTGCCCAAGCCATCGCCGACTACTTGGTGGACGCACATGGCGTGGATACCGACCGACTTTTAGTAACTGGTTACGGCGGTAGTCAACCACTCACGTGCCCGCCCGAAGACTCTGTACGTGCCTGCGCTAGCCGGCAACAGCGCAGCGTTCTTAGGTTTGTCCGCGCTGACATTTGATCTATCATCTTCTGACATACAGCTTAAAGAACTTGATAAACTTATCGCACGCATCAGTAGCTTTCAGACAACCCGGATGCCTGATGCGTCTGTGATAGGTTTATCTCAAGATACAGAGTTTATTACGCTGCGTTCTTTGAGCATCTTTAGAACTATTAAATGCGAGTGACACCACTTCGTTGAAGCCACCTCACACATCAGATGATGCCATTAAGGATCTCTTTTACAAACCACTTAACTATGAGTAACTACAAACACAACTTTTCACCATGAACGATGACCTCAACTTTTCTTACGGCACTATGCGCCAGCGCGTGGTCAACGAATACGTCTTGCAAGACACACTTGGGCTAGGTGCGCTGCTCGCTGGGCTTGGCAGTAGTACCTTGTACTTGCTATTTAGACCTGCTTGGTTACTGCCGGCCGGATTAGGGCTTATGGTGGTTGGGCTGGCGCGGATGTTGTACTTGCGTACGTTGCGGTTTGATGGGTTGCTCGAGACACACCTCAAACACGCTCTTAGCGCCCAACAGCAGCAAAGTAACGAAGAACAAGACGCGATTCTCGAGCACCTTAAACAAAGCTTAGCAGAGCTTGGGCTTGACCAAGGCGCACAGCAAATTGACGCACTCGAGCACGCGTTTGACATCCTCAACGACGCCATCGACGACAAATTTGCCAGCGGCAGCATCAACCACAACCGTTTCAAAGGCACCCTGCTAGAAGCGCACAAACGCATTTTGGTCAACCTTAAACAAGCAGCAGAATACTTGAGCGCAGCCAACGACATTGGCACGTCGCGCACGAGGCGTGTACTTGAAGAGCGTAATAAGGTCACTGCCAAAGCTGAGGCTTTTGTGGAGCAAAACAAACAGCTCATTGGCGACTTGCAACTGTTACGGCTCAGCTTAGTCGAGGTTCCTACCAGCGGCGACATCCTCCGTACAGACGATGACGCCATCAGCAAGCAACTGCAAGATTTAAGTGCCCGAAGTCAGCGCTTGCGCGACGCCCTCAAAGAACCTATTTAAGCTTTTTTACCTCTCTAGACATCCATCAACATTCACTTAATATCATCTCCCCTTTCCCCCTCTCTCCCTTTCTTTTCTTAAACCCCAACTTGCTACGACGCTACTAATCCAGCGTCGCTCGAGCTACGAGTGTTTCATCACGCCTTCACGCCAAGCTAGCACCGCCGCTTGGGTGCGGTCATTCAAATGTAACTTCGCCAAAATATTGCTCACGTGACCTTTGACCGTGCGCTCGCTAATGCCCAAATCATCAGCAATACTTTGGTTGTTTTGTCCTTCGGCAATGAGTTTAAGCACCTGCAACTCGCGTTCAGTGAGTTCGGTCAGTGGGTCAAGTTGGTCGCGGGTATTTGGGTCTTGCATATCGCGAATGACCCTGGCTGCTACTTGCGGGTGCAGCACAGCCTCTCCCCTAGCTGCACGGCGCACGGCATCTGCCAGTTCAGCCGGGCGTAAGGTTTTGAGCACATAAGACCGCGCGCCCGCTCTGAGCGCCGGGAAGATATGCTCGTCGTCGTGGTAGCTGGTTAAAATCACGACTTGGCTGGTGGGGCTTACCTGCTTGAGCTGGCGGGTTGCTTCCACGCCGCCCATCTGCGGCATCATCAAATCCATGAGCACTACGTCGGGTACGTGTTCAGCAGCTAAGCGAATGGCGTCTCTGCCGTTACTGGCTTCAGCGAGTACATCAATGTCTGTCTGGGAATCCAAAAAGCTGCGGATCCCTTCGCGCACAAGTTCGTGATCGTCCACAATCATCACGGTAACGGGTGTTGTCTGAGTTGCCATTAGCTTGTCCTTTCTGATTGTAGCGGTACGCACGCGCGTACAGTTGTGCCTTTGCCCGGCTCACTTTCTAAGCTGAGGTTGCCACCGAGTTTGCTCATGCGCTCGAGCATCGAACGCTGCCCTAGGCCGTTCGATTCACCATTAAGGTTCATCACATCCTCAGCATCAAAACCAACACCATCATCACAAATTGTAAGCGTGACCTTAGCTGGTGTTACAGACGATGTTGATGATTTGGGAGGCTCATAGGCAAGCGTCACCTCAACCCGCTCTGCGTGACTGTGCTTAGCAACGTTCATGAGCGCTTCTTGGGCAATCCTAAATAATGCCTCACCTGTCTGGCTTGGTAAAGCTTGTGGATTAGCCAGCTCTGAGGCAAGGGTTAATTTGGTTTCGGTGTGGTGCCAGGCTGCCCAGGTTGTCACGTAATCGCGCAAAGCCGCACATAGGCCTTGACGCTCGAGCACAACTGGTTTAAGCCCTTGAATAAGCCGCTGTAATTCGTCTTGGGTTTGGTGTACGCGCTCAGCTAGTTCGTTTAGCGACTGCTGCACGGGGCTGCCGTCTTCGACCATGGTTTCTACAAAACCTAATTTCATACCAATAGCAAAAACTTGCTGTTTGATGCTGTCGTGCAGTTCTAGCGCGAGGCGGTTGCGTTCTTCGACCATGGCCATCTCTTGGCGGGTATTGACCAGTGTCGCCAGATCGCCGGCCATGCCGTTAAGGCGTCCGGCTAGTTGGCCTAATTCATCGTTAGAACGGTCGTGTACGCGCTCTGAAAAATCGCCGCGCCGCCAACGCTGCGTTACTCGCTCGAGCCCGGCAATACGCTTCGTCAACCCACGTGCTGCAATAAGTCCAAAACCTGTGCCAATAAACACGGTAAATATAGACACCACCGCCAAACTCACACCCAAAAGCGCGAGGGTATCTGCCACTAACGCATAGCGTTGCGAAAATGCCATTACGCCGCGCACCTCATCGTCAACCATAATGGGGGTGGCTACAAAAAAGCGCCGCCGAAACAAGCTGCCAGCGTTGATAAACCCAGAATCTTGACCTGTCAGCATATCGCGTATAAGCCCCATTTCACGGTTACCGAGACCATATGACCCATCACGACTATCGTCCATGCTGGTCGCAATGAGTTCTGCCTGACTATCAAATACAAAAAAGTTTCCCGTGTCATCAATCTGAAGATTAAAGGTGAGGCCATCACCATCACTCACCACAAATTCCGTCTTTGTATCTAGCCAAATTTGAGATGCTTGCGGGTCGGGGGGTGGGGTTTCAAACAAAGGCGCAGCGTCTGCTGCGTGCTCTGCCAGGACACTTGGCGCTTCTTGATAAAAGAACTCAATGAGTATCCACGCTATGCCCGCCAGCACAATAATCTCAATGAGCATGGTCACCACCGTACCCACAACCGTATACGACCAAGTGAGCTTCCAGCGGATGCGGTCAAAGGGGTTATGACGCGGACGTCTAAAGCGTTTTAACCAACCCTGATTAAAGTGTCGCCCCCATCTAGCAGACACTGGGTTAGGCGAGGTAGTCGTGGCTAAGGTGTTGTGGTCTTTCACGTCTTCTATTATGCCTGCTAACAGCACTTTGTACAGCAGACATAAGGGCAGCTCTTGACCGTCCTTAAGTCGTGCTTACATGTTGCTTTTTGCTGTCCTAAATATCTAGCTGACCATGCGCCCAAGCACCTGTCTCAAACTTTTTGCCATAACTAAGCTAAAAGAAGATGCACCAGCATCAACAGCAGAGTACATATTATCTCTACTGTTTCTATTCTTCTTTAAGGAAGTACCATCATGAAGTCCTACGTGTTCTTGAACTGGCAAGCCAAAAACTATCTCTTGTTCACACTAGCTATTGTTAGCATGCTCAGCTTAGCTGCCTGTGGAAAAAGTACAGAAGAGCCCGCATCTGTACCCAGCAAAGACCCAGCAGTTTTACTCGAGGCTGAACTTGAAACCCTACGCCAACGCTACAACTTACCCTCGTTAGCTGTCTTTATCGGTGATGCCACAGATACCCTCGCTAACAGTGCTGTCGGCGTGCGTAAATTAGGTAACGACACAGCCGTTACAGCTGGCGACCTATATCACCTAGGGTCAGTCACTAAGTCCATGACTGCCACGCTTGCAGCGCTACTCGTAGAACAGGGCAAGATAAGCTGGCAGAGTAAACCCGTTGAGCTGTTCCCAGAGCTGGCAACAAGCATCCATGCAGATTTTAAGGAGCTGACACTCGAGCAACTCCTCGCTAACCGAGGTGGCATTGTCAATCTTGATAAAAATCCCGAACTTGCCGAGCAACTTGTGAGGGCCTTTGAAGCGCAACTAGGGCCTACCGACAGCTTGCGCCAACAACGCCAACTAATCACGCAACTTTTACTAGCTCAAGCTGCTGAGTTCGCGCCCGGTAGCGAGTACGACTATTCTAATTTTGGCTACGTCATTGCTGGGGCAATGCTCGAGCAAGCCGCCAACAAACAGTGGGAAACACTTACTCAAGAGCTACTTTTTCAACCCCTAGGCATTACTACAGCAGGCTTTGGACCGCCTGCAAGTAGTGGCAGCATCGATCAACCTTGGGGACACTTTTTTGATGGCAGTGAGGCACAACCCATCGCGCCAGACGCACCCAACGCCGACAATCCGGCATTTTTAGGGCCTGCCGGCACAGTTCATATGAGTTTAGCCGACCTTGGCCGCTACACTACTATGCACTTACAAGCAGGTCGGGGCAGCACGCAATTTCTCAGCAAAGCATCACAACAAATGTTGTACACACCCCGTTCTGAGGACGGTTATGCGTTGGGGTTAATATTTGTGCCTGCAGAGGGTACAGATGATAGCAGCCTACTTTGGCACAACGGTTCAAATACCAACTTTTACGTAACTATGTACATCTTTCCAGAGGAAAATAGAACTGTCATCGTTGGTACAAATATGGGTGCTGCTGCTGCTGACGCTGGTTTTTTGGAAATCTCGATACAAGAAACAGCTGAGATGTTGCTCACACGTTACGAGATTGAACAAGCTAATTAGCTCGAGCAAGCTCTTATGCTCGACAACCCAACGCGCGGGCAGCGGCCTCACTTTAGCCTGCTGCCCGGCCTAGAGTATTAGCTTGAACAGGTGTTTTGATGCACATTTGCTGGCGCTCGAGGACCTGTTGAGATAATGTTTGTGCTCCTAAGCTAGGTGAGGTTAGTTCATTCACCTTTAAGGAGATTTAGATGATTCAGTTCACCCAACCACGCTCACTAGCACTTGTTGTCACGCTCGTATTTATGACAGCTTACGGCAACAGCAGTTCACCCGAGCAAGATGCTGCGACCGCCGACCTCGAGCAACACCTGAGCGCCCTCACCACGCGGGCAGATGTGCCCAGCGCCAACTTGCGCATCGAAAGTCCTAAGTTTGAGTTCACAGGCGCCAGCGGGACTGCCTTTGCTGAGCAAGACGATCCCATGACTATTGACACCCCGTTTCGCACCGCTAGCACCACTAAAATGATTACCGCCACCTTGGTGATGAAACTAGCTGAAGACGGCGAGCTTAGTATTGGCGACACCATGGATGATTACTTTCCAGCTGCGCTAACAAATAGGCTACACGTCTACGAAAGCAGGTCCTACGGTGCAAACATCACCATTGAGCAGCTACTCTCGCACACGAGCGGCCTCGCTGACTACTTTTTTGATGGCGACGCCAACGGCAACGGCACGCCAGACTTTTTGGAAATCATCTTGACGGATACAGATAAGCTGTGGGAGCCGCTCGAGCTAGTCAATTACACCATTAACACCTTGCCGCCCCTATTTGCACCCGGTACTAGCTACCACTACAGTGACACCAACTATGTGCTGCTCGGGCTCATTATTGAGCAAGTGACGGACAAACCTTTACACGAGGCTTACCGCGAATACATCTTTGAACCACTTGGCATGGATGACACCTACCTCGAGCACCGCGAAGCTGCCCGCAGCGGGCCACCGGCAGATACCTACATAGATGATTTTAATACGTCCATCAAAAGCCTCAGTTCAGATTGGGCGGGCGGCGGTTTAGTCTCAACGACAGACGACCTCACCCGTTTTATACGCGCGTTTGCTGATGGCAAAATTGTGGATACCAGCACGCGGGACAACATGCTTACTATGCGTTCCAACGATCTAGGCGAAGCTTATGGGCTTGGTGTTTACAAAGAAAACACACCCCTTGGCAGGGGCTACGGCCACGATGGTTTTCACGGTAGCCGCATGATCTACATTCCCAGTAGAGACTTAAGCATTGTGATGATGGTCAACCAAACCAACCTTGACAACGCCGAGGTTTTAGGCCCTGTACTTGAGGCACTCGAGCCCATCTGGATTTCAGAAGCAACTAGATAGCAAGGCTTGAACATCTCTGTTATTCACTCCTACATATGCACGTACAACCATATGCACGTACAGCTTTGAGATGTTCCCAGCCATGCAACTATCACTCTTTAAGGAAACCCCATGTTTAGATTATTTTTAATAGGCTTACTTGTTCTTGTTAGTTGTGGGCGCACCACCACCTCACCTGACCCCATTGGCGACGGCGCTGACCCGCCGCGTTCGCTCAGCCGCACGCTAGATAACATCATACAAACAGAAACACGTGCTGGGCGCTTTATGGGCACCGTGCTGATTGCTAAGGACGGCCGGATTGTGCTCGAGCGCGGCTATGGTAACGCCAACATAAGGCAGCGCATTCCTAACACGGCACGTACGCGCTACCGCCTTGGCTCCATCAACAAGCCCTTTACCGCTACCCTCATGCTGGCATTAGAAGATGACGGTTTAATTGACGTTGATGCGCCCATCGCCAGGTATCTACCCGATTACCCAGCAGGCAACCGCATCACCATTCACCACTTGCTCACGCATACCTCGGGCATTGTCAACTACACTGACCTGCCCGACTTTGATACGCTCAAGCCGTACCTCACCGACCTGCCAGAGTTAGTTGCCCGCTTTGCTGATTTGCCGCTCCGCTTTGAGCCAGGTAGCGCGTTTAACTACAGCAACTCCAATTACGCCCTACTTGCTTACATTGCTGAGGAAGTCACGGACAAATCTTACACACGGGTTATGAATGACTATTTGCTAAGGCCACTCAGCTTGCCACTGCAGATTGAATCAAGTCGTTCAGGTATAACGCGACTGGCAGATGGCTACAGCTACGATGCTAACGAGCGCTTTGTCCCCGCAGACGATATTGATGTAAGTGTAGCCATGGGTTCAGGCAATATTGTTGGCACCGCCCGCGACCTTTATGATTGGGACAGAGCTTTGGCCCGAGGCAGCGTCACCCAAGCCGCTCAAGACAAACTGTTCAGACCCTATGTAGACGTGGACTTTTTACCTGGCGTGCGTTACGGCTACGGTTGGATGTTACGCAACAGCCCTCACGGCCGCGAACAAGCTCACCCTGGGGGCATTGACGGCTTCCGCAGCTACTTTGCTCGCTACCCCGGCCAAAACGCGGTGATTATTGTGCTTGCCAATGTTGAAACAGATGTCATCAGTTTGGGGCAACGCCTTGCTGAGGCTACCTTTACCTGGCAGGCTAGGAGTAACTAACATTTCTCAATATCCCTGACAGAGATGCAAGGAGTACCTCAGCTGCACTTATCAACACAGTGCGCTGATAGTGAATGACAGCGGCACTCATGAAGTACCTTGAGGTCATACTTATCACCATCATTCCCAACAGCAAAACGACACAAGCTCTTAACTATGCTTGTGTCGTTTTTAGTGGCATCTTTTAGCTGATGTCACGTTACATAAGGTTTGTTACGGCTATCTACTCGAGCCTGTTGTCGTTTTACACGGCTCGCAACATACTTGATACGAAGCCATTTGAAAGCTCTATAAACTAGCAGCGATAGGTAAATCATGCTGCCCCTCCTCAATCCTTTAATCACTTACGGTAATAATCACTTTGCCCCTCGCGCGCCCTTCTTCTACATACGCAATTGCCTCAGGAACCTCACTTAACGGGTAGCGTTTGTCAATAACCGGGTTGAGCTTACCTTGCTCGAGCATGTCTGCAATCACCTGCAGATCACGTGTATTAGCCTTTGCCAACATAGTTGTAAAGGTTTGCCCACCCTTTTTGGACATGAGCGGTCCCAGCAACATGGTTTGAAATAAGCGCTGACTTGATCCCCCAACCAACACATATTTTCCTGTAGAGCTTAACGCAAGCTTAACCTCAGCTAGAGGCCGGTACGCTGCAGCGTCGATGATGAGGTCGTAGTGCTCACCCATTTTCGTAAAGTCATCTTGTTTGTAGTCGATAACCTCATCTGCCCCAAGGGTGCGCACCATATCCACTTTTGAGGTACTGCACACAGCCGTAACATGTGCGCCAAAGTTTTTAGCCAGTTGCACTGCAAAACTGCCAACTCCACCAGATGCACCCGTCACGAGCACCTTTTGTCCAGCTTGAATGTTTCCGTGATCTCGCAAAGCTTGAAGCCCTGTGATAGCAGCTACGGGTACAGACGCAGCTTGCTCAAAGCTCACGTTTTTGGGTTTGGCAACAAGTGCAGTTTCGGGCACGGTGACGTACTCGGCAAAACTACCGAGGCCGTCATCAGATAAATCTGCCATAACCTCATCACCCACAGCAAAATTGCTAACAGCAGCACCTACGCTCACAACGCGCCCGGCCATGTCACTACCCAGCACGGGATACTTTGGCTTGGTAAGCCCAAACATAAGCCGCATGACAACCGGTGTGCCTCTGAGCAAGTGCCAATCGCCAGCATTGACTGCGGCGGCATGAACTTTCACAAGGACTTCGTTATCTTTGGGTGCGGGTTTATCTAGCGTTTGAAGTTTAAGGACGTCAGGTGAACCGTAACGTGGTTGAACAATTGCGTGCATGATTTGTCTCCTCTAAACCTATGCGACCAACGTGTCGTCTTTATCTATTTAGAGGATAGCGCCGTAAGGGGTGATCTCACTAGACACTAAAGTGTTAGTGAGGGTGTGGGAGGCAGCTCACACCTTATTATTGAGATATTTTTGTTTAGATGCTTTTATTGCGGCATCACTTCTCGGCTGAGGCGTTCAGCGTAGTGCGCGAGTAAGCGCTCAACCTCATTAAAACTATCTGCTTTAACCACGAGGGTCATAAATTCTTGATTGCTCAACCGGATGACGACCTCGGGTGTGTCGTAAGGACTGGTGTCTGCAAAGGGTGTTTTAGAGGGTACAGCGATGAGGCCAGCGTAGCCATCACGCACGGTTGGCAAGCTGTAGGGTTGGTGCTGGAAATCAGCCACCTCGAGCCGGGCTGCTTCTTGCCACATGACGACACCCGTTGCCGCTTCAATTAACTTGTCGATGTTGCCACCGGCCACTCTGGCGGCTGTCTCGAGGAAGTACCACGTGCCATCTTCTGCCAAAATAAACTCACTATGACTAGGTCCACGCGGATAGCCCATCACACTTAGCAGTTGCTTGTTGAGGTTAAGAAGTGTTGCCGCCTGCTCACCGTCTTGCGGCAAAACTCGGGTAGTAAACACGCCGCGCCCTTGCAATGCGGTCATCGGCGGGACACCGTAGTTACTAGCGAGCGCAAATTGCAGTTCACCCCGCCACGTAAGGGCATCCACATGAAAGACGTTACCGGGAATAAACTGCTCGAGCAAATGATTTGAGCGTTCATCACCAAGCCCGTGCAGTGCGTCCCAAACCTCACCCGCTTGGTAAAACTTGCGAATGCCTTCAGAACCTGCCAGCGTGCGCGGTTTAATGAGCCAGGGCGCTGGCGTGGTGTCTAAAAAGTGGTTGATGGCGCCGTCATTAAAGCAGCCCACAAACCCCGGCACCTTGATGCCTGCTTGCTTTGCCCGCACGCGCATCGCCAGCTTGTCCCGGAACAAGCGCGCGGCGCTATCTCCCAAGCCTGCCAAGCGTAAGTGTTCGCGCAGTGCCGCTGCCGTTTCCACATCGTAATCATCTAGCGCGACAATCCGGTCGATCTCGCGGCTGCGGGCGAGGTAACTTACCCCGTGGGTAATATCCGGCTGGCGGCGGATGTCCTCCATGGTGAACTGCTCGTCGATAGCATGCCAGCACCACGCTTCTTCTTTGAGGCGGTCATTAGTGACGAGGATGACATGACAACCAGCTTGTTTAGCGGTTTCTAAAAAGGGTAAGCCCTTAATTTCGCTAGCTAAGGCAAGGACAGTCGGTGCTTTTGGAGATGTTGTCTCTGTAGAAGGTGGGGGTGTTGCGTCTGACATGGGCTATTGTAACGCGCGCGTGCAGATTTTGCTGCTTGCTTGTGAGAGGTTGTTAAATGTTCTTGACAGTATCACCTCGAGCCTCGAGCTAGTTTCTCACGTTGGTCTTTCAGTTAAGACCA
>JBCCBI010000069.1:0-16646 GCA_039034155.1 Deinococcota bacterium
AGCGCGAGCCTCGAGCTCACAACGTCTACCCTGGCTGGCGTCGGTTGCCACGTTGCTATATCAAGTTGCTGGAGGGTTGCGTTGTGTTTTGCCAGAGTTGCTTGTGCTTGCTGGATCATTTTGGCAGATGCGTCAAGACCTATATAGCTGTGCGCGCCTAAGTTAAATGCATCAACCCCAAACGCGCCATCGCCACAGCCAAGGTCGAGGATGTCGAGGCCGTTAACGTCGCCAAGTAAGTCTAAGAAGACGGGCCGCTCGAGCGCATTATTAGGATTATCTGGACGCGCCCGGTGTTGAGCATAGGTTTCAAAAACATCTGCTTGATCGTAAAACGCCTGCTGACTTTTTGAACGCTGATTTGCGTGAGGTTGATCGTCTGGGGTGCTCAAGAAACCTCCAAATCCTTAGAGAGTTTAAGCGCATTCAATGCCTCTGTCAAAATCCTTATCCAGATGTATGTCGAAGTTTGTCCGTTAAGGTTCTGCCCAGTACTGTTTAGCCCACTCTAAAAGACGCTTTTCTCGAGCCACAATCTGATTGTAGCCCCAACTTTCTTCATGACTCACCTGAGCCCCTGCACGTACCTCAGCAAATTGGCTATAGACCTCCCGCTTACCCGCAAAGTCTTTCTGACCCGTCAGCAAATTGACACGCGGTGCAGTGATGAGCACGTTACCCAAGTAGTAGCGGCTTTCTTGGCGTGCTTCAGAAAGTTTAGGCCAGGCATTAGTAGCACCCTCTGGATAAATAAGTTCGATGACTTGGCTGCTGGGTTTTTGGCAGATGCTTGCCCACAGGTCATCGTTGACAGCCTCACCTTGTAGCTGTGCAAGATGCTGGTCGTAGTGATAAAAGAAGTAGCGCAACTCGTCTTCCCAGCCGTGTACGGCATCGCTGTGATGCAAGCTGCTGATGACACTAGTTGGTTTGTAATCACTGCCTAGCGCGGTGATGGCCTTGACAGCATCTTCACCCTGTAGACCGTCAGCTTGTAGTAAGACATGAGCTAGCCGCGTGTACTCACCAACTTTGGTGCGTGCGTCGCGCCGAGCAAGTCCAAAAATGCGAAAGGTGACACGCTCCCAGGCTGCAAGCTGAGCATCTACATCATTATCTGCTAGAAGAATAGCGGCAGCGAGTAGACGTACGTGAGCAACCCTAGTGAGTGCCGTTATCTTCCAATTATCACGTAACTGTTTGAGGGCCTTAGTCACCTGTAAAAGCTTGTGCGCCGTGCTGGTCGTGCAGTCTGGCGCATGATTGACACGAGCTTGCAAGCTTGCTAGGGCAGCTTCAGAAGAAGGAATGCGGTTTGGGGGTTCAGGCTCATTAAGGCAAGCCGTAAACCGTAAAATTTCTTGGCCAGCGAGTGAATCTAGCCCGATAGTTGCGTAAATATCTTGAAAGCATGTGTGCAGGGTATCAAGCTGCTCAGTGCGCTGCTCCCCGTGAAAGCTTTCAGCAGCCACACCCATAAGCATGCTTTTGCATTTGTCGAGCCAGTCGACCTCGAGCCCACGACTGTTTAAGACCTCAAACGTGGTGTAAACCGTGGCTTCGTCGGTGAGGGTAAACAAAATGAACTCGAGGCGGTTTTTGAGCACCCGTAAAAGCCCTAGTAAATCACCATCTTGTTGTAACCAAGTTTCAACAAAGTGCTCACAGTCTTGACAGGCAGCTGCTAGGTTGCGTTCAGCGGCTGTGGTGACTTGCGTGCTATCAGGCACACTGCCAACGCGCAGGTAGCTCACGAGCACGTTATTTTTATCGTGATTGCTGGTAAATAACAAACTGCCATCTTCTTTAACCAGCAGGTGATTGAGTTTGGTGGCTTCGTGTGAAAGACCCTCTTGACCTGCGAGCGCCTTGGCGATGGCTTTGAGCAAAATAACCAAGGTGGTGAGGCGCTGCTGCCCATCGACAACCTCAAAACGCCCGTAATCGTCAGCAGAAATGGGTTGCTTACCGCGTTGTAAACAGACCACCGTGGCCATAAAGTGATGCCGTTCTGGGTCGGGGTGCTTGGCGAGCGTGCGAATATCGTTAAACAGGTCTTGGCGCTGTTTGCTTTGCCAACTGTAGGCGCGTTGGTAGTCAGGTACAAAAAAAAGCCGACCTTGCAGTAGACCTGCCAAAGTTGGGTTGTCGGGTTTGATGCTCATAGCTATATTATGTCTCAGCTTATGGTGGGGAACTGTGGCAACATCGTGCTGTGGGTGGCTCACTGCTAATGTGAGTATTAACTGATAAGACCTGAGTAGGCATCACCAACAACTTAGTTGCAAAACCAAACGTGACTTGATAGATGTTGCAAGCTAGATCAATGATGTTTTGAACTGTCTTAGCTTGAGATAGTATCAAAAAAACATCAGTTCGTATCTAGATTCTCCTCCCTAAGTTGATGTGACGATACTCGAGCTAATGTGTCCTCTCAAAAGTTTGTACATGGCATGATGCTGTTTTCACTGTCATGGAAGTTAGTCAAAACCACCTCTACAAAACTTGCATCTCAAAACCTTTTTTGCTACAATTCTCAGCCTTGTGCCTAAAATTGCTAGCTGAGGCACACTCGCCTTCTAACTTGGGTATGCTTTCCTTTCAACCGCCACAATTTAATCCTTAAATAAGTCAACCAATACGTTCTTGTTTTGCCTTTCTTACCTGATGTGACAGTGATGTATACCTGTCACAAAACCCTCTTGTGCTGTCTAGAAACTTGTGAGGGAGTATAAATGCGACTATTTGTTGAACTGGCGACGCGTGCGTTTAAGCGGGCCCTGCGCTACCGGGCAGCAGCGCTGGCAGGTTTAGCCACCAATTTCTTTTTTGGCTTGCTCAATGCGTCGATACTGGTGGCGTTGCTGGGTGAACGCAGCAATGTAGCGGGGTTTGACGCCCAAGGCGTCATTACCTATACAGGTGTTTCCCAAGCGCTCATTGCCTACCTCAGCATGTTTGGGTCGTATGAACTGATGACCTCAGTTTACACAGGTGAGGTGGCGAGCGATTTGCTTAAACCCATGCACTTACTGCGCTACTACCTCGCCCAAGATTTTGGTCACGCGTGTGCTCAGTTTTTATTACGAGGCATCACCATCATGGCGATTTACGAACTGATGTTTGACATGGTGTATCCGCAAGGTGTTTTTGCGTGGTTGGCGTTACTGGTTGCGTTGCTGTTTGCATGGGGCATTAGCTTTGTGTGGCGCTTTTTGGTGAATTTGAGTTCGTTTTGGTCGCCAAACGCCAAAGGGTTTGGGCGTTTGGCGTTTTTAAGTGCAACGTTTTTCTCAGGCATGCTGATGCCGCTGGACTTTTTTCCAGATTGGGTACAGCGAATTTGTTATTTCACGCCGTTTCCGTCGATGCTCTACACGGTCTCGAGCATCTACTTAAACCGCATAACTCCTGAGCAAATGTTGCAAGCACTGGTCATGCAAGTGGTTTGGATTTTTGTGTTGGTGGGCGTATGTCAGTGGGTTCTAACGCGCGGTGTACGCCGATTAGTCATTGTAGGAGGCTGAGAAGGATGACCTCAAAGTATCTTGTCTACCTCACCCACAACCTGCAGGTGTACAGAAGGTTGGTTGGCGTGCAATTGCGCAGTCAGCTGGCTTACCGCGGACAATTTGCCTTGGACACGCTGAGTACATTTGTGGTGACGGGGCTCGAGTTTGCCTCACTTGCCCTTGTTTTCAGCCGCTTTGAGCAAATTCAAGGCTGGACCTTAGCTGAGGTTGCCTTTTTGTACGGGCTCGTTGAAATGGCCTTTGGCATCATGGATTTAGTCTTTGCTGGGTTCGACCCGCATGTGTTTGGTGACCGCGTGCGCCTCGGCAGTTTCGACCAAATGTTACTGCGTCCCATCAACCTCACCGTGCAAGTCTTTGGATCTGACTTAACGCTGAGACGGCTGGGCAAAATTACCGTGGGCGTGGGTATCTTTAGCTACGCGCTTAGCAATGCAACCATCGTTTGGTCTGTTCCTAAACTACTTTATGTTGTCGTAACTGGCGTAAGTCTCATCTTATTTTTTGGTGCGCTATTTATAGCAGGGGCAACCATCACCTTTTGGACGGTGAACTCCGTTGAAGCGCTTAACATTTTCACCTACGGCGGCAGCTACATGATGAGCTATCCTATGCACATTTACCAAACCTGGTTGCGGCGCTTTTTTACGTTTATTGTGCCTGCTGCCTTCCTCAACTACTACCCTGCGCTTTACGTACTGGACAAACCTGACCCGTTTAACCTGCCGCGCGTCATGCAGTTTGTAGCGCCTGGTGTGGGCATTGCGATGTTCCTGCTGGCACTTATGTTCTGGCGTTACGGCATCAGCAAATATCAGAGCACGGGGACCTGAGATAGGTTGATTTAGCGTTGTAGCATCTTACTGTGTTGGTATTTATTGGGGAAAGGGGGATGAGGGGAAAAGGAGAAGGGGAGATGCCATCAGATGCTATGTGTTACTAAATTTTGTGATGGTTTGACCAGATGCTGATGATTAAGTGCTGAGTTGATAAGAGAAAGGGCGTATGTGTGATTCACGTTCGCAATCTGAGTAAACACTTTAAGATCCGCAAACACTATGAAGGGCGGTTAGCGGCACTTAAAAACTTAACAACCCGGGAAACAAGGCTGGTGAAAGCTGTCGATGACATTAGCTTTGAGGTTGCAGCAGGGGAGATTGTGGGCTATTTAGGCCCCAACGGTGCAGGTAAAAGTACCACTATCAAAATGCTTACCGGGTTGTTGGTGCCAAGTTCGGGCGAGATTGAGGTGAATGGCTTTGTGCCGTGGCGCGCCCGCGAGCAGTATGTGGCAGGGATTGGCGCGGTGTTTGGGCAGCGCACAACCCTGTGGTGGGATTTGCCGGTGATTGAATCGCTTAGTTTGCTGAGGCACATCTACCAGATTGAGGAGAACACCTTTCGCAAAAACTTACAGATGTTTGAAGAGAGCCTCGAGCTAACCCCCTTCCTGCACACGCCCGTACGCTCCTTGTCGCTCGGTCAACGCATGCGGGCAGACATTTGCGCGGCGCTGCTCCACGACCCGCAAGTACTCTTTTTAGATGAACCCACCATTGGGCTAGATGTTGTTGCCAAAGAACGCATTCGGGCGTTTATTCAACACGTGAATCAAACCAAAGGCACCACGGTGATTCTCACCACGCACGACCTTGCTGACGTACAAAAACTGTGTAAGCGCATCATGATTATTGACCAAGGTCGGGTGTTGTTTGATGGGCAACTGGAAAGTTTGCAAACGCGGTTTGGGGGGAAACGCCAGCTTATTGTGGACTTTGCGGAAAGCTATTCACATGTACATTTGGATAATTTGCCCGTCACAGTAAGTGCGTTTGAAGATAAGCGGGCAACCTATGAATTTGAGCGCCAAAGCCTCACAGCCTCAGCGCTCATTAGCGAATTATCACAGCATTATCAGATTCAAGATTTAACCGTTCAAGAGCCGGATATTGAAGCAACTATTCGGACAATTTATGAAAAGCGGTTGCTCGAGCAGGCCTAGTCTGTGCTCAAAAACCGGTCAAAAAATTCCACCATCTCATTAAACGCATTGCGGGCTGCCGGGCTTTGGCTCATCCGCGCACCTTGCACCATAAATCCGTGCGGTTCACCCTGATACACTTTGAGTTCAAAGTAGGCATCAGCCTCATCAAGTGCTTGCGCGTATTCATAAATATCACCAATGGGGCTGGGCACGTCGGCACTACCGTGGACAATGTAAAGCGGAACGTCCAAATCCTCCACTAAGTCAATGGCGGCAGGTTCGCCGTTTAGGGGGAAGCCATACCACGCAAAACCAGCCGCAATGCCCGGTACTTGCGGCAGCATGAGCATGGTGTAGCGCCCGCCCGCACAAAACCCGGTTAGGCCAATGCTATCGCGGATGACGTTGGGCTTAGCGCGTAAAAATGTGGCGCTATCTGCAATTAGCTCGGTGATGACAGCGTCGTCGGGTTGGCTCGAAAACGTTTGCCACTCCACAGCCAGCACCACATAGCCTCGAGCTGCCAGTTCGCGGCTAAAGGTGCGGTAGCCTTCTTGTAGGCCTCGAAATGAGTGCAACAAAATAACTGCCGGATGCGTGCCCGGTGTGCGTGGTTCGGCCAAATACGCCGGATAAACCTGCCCATTACTTGTAATATCGACAATCGACGTACGCTGTGCATGCGCGTTCATAACTGTTGATGTCATCAATAACATCAACATCACTTTCCAAATAGGGTGTCGTAACTGGGGCTGTAAATTAAGTGGTTGCTGTAATAGGCTCATCAGCGTTGTTGTCCTCCCAAAAGATAGCATCATTGTAACTCAACATCACACTAGCAAGTTGAGATGTTTCTTCATGCTCGCTCTGGAAAGCAGATAGGACAGACGTACTAGCTGCTAGGAACAGCATCCTAATATGTTGGGGGACGTGGGCGCCTAAACCTTAGCGTTCATTTTTCGTTTAATGAGTGCAAGCAGAAAACGCTAGGTGATGACGTTCTAGCAAACCAATATTTCTGTTCACAAGAAAAGAAGATACATGTTAGGGTATGCATTTTTATTCTTGGTAATTGCACTTATTGCCGCTGTGTTCGGCTTTGGCGGTTTGGCTGCGGGTGCGGCTGGTATTGCACAAATCTTGTTCTATGTATTCCTTGCTGTATTTGTTATTTCACTCATCAGCAGTTTGATGAAGCGGAGTACCTCGAGCTAATACCCACACAGATTCACAAACTTATCAATAACTCTGCCGACACACCATCCCCCAAAACCTAGTGTCGCAGATGGTCTTAAATCAAGCACTAAAGAGGTCTAGATACATCTCAAAGCCCAAACCTTCAAAGGGGATTTTTATGAACTGGGACGTTATTCAAGGTAAATGGAAACAAATGCGCGGTGAAGCTCAGCGCAAGTGGGGCAAACTCACCGACGATGACCTAGATGTTGCAGAAGGCAACCGTGATAAGCTCGTGGGTAAAATTCAAGAGCGTTACGGCGTTGCTAAAGACGAAGCCGAGCGTCAGGTCAACGAGTGGGCAAGCAACAATTAAATAAGACTTACACCTAACGTGCTCCATCTAGATGTTTATCCGGATGGAGCACGTTATTTTTGTAATTAGTTGATGAAGGCTTACAAAGTTTAAAAATCTCCCACAACCAAAAACCACATAGGTACATCTGGCAAAAGGGTGCGTTCTGGAATTGTAAAGCTGATGATGCCATCACCATTTGTAGGTAGATCAGTAAGCGTTGCTAGCGGGACATCATTGCGGTCAAGTTCGCCCCTGGTACCGCCGTCAATGTAAAGTTGCAAAGCAGTTAAGTCACGCAAAGCTGATAGGTCACTTGTGTTGAGGTTAAGTGCGTTGATGGTCACAGGCGCAGAACTTGCTGGTACGGATAGTTTAAAGCTGTACACAGGTACGTTTTGTTGCCCTTCTGTCACGGTGACGTCTGGAAGGTCAATACCGGATAGCACATAGAGTGCGTTGGCAGGGTCGTCACTCACGGTGATGATGACATCAAAGACAAAGGGGTTTTCGTTAGCGTCTGGGTCGTCACTAGTTAGGCTTACTTGACCTTCTAGCGTACCAGCAGCAGATGTATCAACCGCAACCGAAAGCAGCGCACCTTCAAAGCTGCCCAAACGCTCAGGCAGAGCGTCACCCACAACAGACATAAATGGAGGTAGGTTAAGCTCGCCGAGTTCCAAGGTGAGTGCACCGGGGTTTCTAACTAAGTAATCAAGCACAACCGTTTCGTTGCGTTTGTAGGTGCCATAGCTAAGGGGGACTAGCCCGTTAGAGGTGATGCTGTCTGCGTCTGTGCTGTCACCATTACGGATTTGCACGTCCTGATTTGGATTGATGATATCTGGTGCAAAGCTGTAGTAAATGGTGCCATTCCAAGTACGGGGATTAAAAACAGGCCCAAAGTTAGGTCTATTACCTGTCCCTAAATCTATGCGTATGTTGGCATCTTGAAAAGTATTTGCACCTCTTGTGTAAACAAAACTATCAGTGTCAGTGAACATGTAGATCCCGTAGATGCGTCCTGCTGGAATACCAATTGGACGCGCTAACACAAGAGGTGTACGGTTAGTAAAACCTGCTGACGTTACAGTGACTGTTTCGTGCAAAGTCCAATCCGTAGGTGTGCTTTCTGAGCCTACATAACTACCTTCTTTATAGTAGACACGTACATTATGCGTACCGGGAAAGACACTAATGTCAAAACGCTCGATTAAAATACTTTCATCACCAATTGCTGTAACATCAAACATATTACCTTCTGCCCTGATCTCTGGTGTGAACGTTGTAGTCAAACTGAATGATTGTGCTAGTGCAGGTGTGTAGGTAAAAAGTAAGACTGGTAATAGGAGCCTTTTTAGACGTAGTTGATGCATTATTCCTCCCAAATGTTTGCTATTCAATTCAGATAAACGGCTTCATAAATCAATATCAAGGCGATTGATTTACAAATTGCCTATGAGAATGAAATCATAGCTCAACTACTCTTACAAAACTCTTACAAATGGAGATTTTAGTGTCAGGGACAAGCTTCTAAAATCCTATCCACAACACTTAACCTGGGCTAGACAAGCTGAGGTTTTTTGTGTATGCTCATTTCATGCAATACATTCAACACTCTTTGCAAACCAAGCGATGGCGTAACTAGCGCGCGTGCGCTTAGCTAGCTTGGTGCAGCTAAGGGATGTTGTGATTGTCTTGTGTACAAAAGCTAGTCAAATGGTGACTAGCTAGACATCAACGGGAATATCTAAAAAATTAGGTTTATGTTGATGTTCAGGTATTGTTGTACAACCCTTTCCTTTCAAAACAAATGCATCATTACAAAACCCCAGCATCTGCTAGCAAATGTACACGCGGGTTTCATGTCATGATGCCTAGGGCTGCCACACCTACATCTCTCGAGGTGCTCCGGCTAGCCTTATCTATCATTGATAATTTTCAACCTATCTAATCAGTTGACGCTCGAGTCATTGACTAACGCGTCTTAAAAGGTTTTTGAAGGGAACACGTTTCATGGCCAAACAACGCATTTTTTCAGGCATTCAACCCACGGGCGACTTGCACATTGGCAACTATTTTGGCGCGCTTGCCAATTGGGTCAAATTGCAAGACGAGTACGACTGTGTTTATGGGGTGGTGGATTTACACGCCATGACTATGCCATACGACCCGCAGGTGCTCAAAACCAACACTGAAAACATGGTAGTGGATTTGCTGGCAGCAGGACTTGACCCAGCGAAGAGCATCATCTGTTTGCAGTCGTTGGTGCCGGAACACACGGAACTTTATTGGATGTTCAGTTGCCTTACACCCTACGGCGACCTAACCCGACAAACGCAGTTCAAAGACAAATCTGATCAACTAGATACTAGTTCAGGTAAAGAATTTGTCTCGGCGGGATTGTTTACGTATCCAGCCTTGCAAGCTGCGGACATTCTTGTGTACTTAGCAGGTCACGTGCCGGTAGGTAAAGACCAAGAGCAGCACTTGGAGCTTTCCAGAGAAATTGCGCGACGCTTTAACATGCAGTTTGGCGAGTTGTTTCCAGAACCGCAGGTGCTATCTACTAGTACACCTAAAATTCTTTCGCCGGCAGACCCTACCAAAAAGATGAGTAAAAGCCTTGGTCCCAAGCACTATATTGGCTTGTTTGAAGACGAAGCTAGCATTCGCAAAAAAATCCGCTCAGCAGTGACCGACAGTGGCGACACGCCTGAAGGTCAGATGAGTTCGGGCGTGGCAAGCTTGTTTGAGCTTTTGTACGCTTGCGATAAAGATGATGATGCGGCTAGCTTAAAAGCAGATTATGAGGCAGGCACCTTGCGCTACGTGAATTTGAAAGATGCTGTAGCTACAGGTTTGGTTGAACTTACGGGCAGTTTGCGCGAGCGGCGGGCGGCGATTGATAAAGCTGATGCCATGAAGCAGGTGGCGGAGATGTCTGACAAAGCGAGGGATATTGCGGCAAATACGGTCAGCCATGCCAGGAAATTGATGGGCCTACCTGCTCGAGCCACCCACAGATAACCTCCACATGAGAACTTTCACGACAGCACTAGCATCACCAAGCTACAGCCTCAGCAAGCACACCGTCTCATGGCATCTTTATGCTCACTTCGTAAAATGAGAAAACGAGTCTAATACAAAGCGACAGGAGCAAACCCATGACCATGTTATTTGCAGATAACAAACCTACCAACCTCACGGTGAAACCGGTCTACCGCGAGTTGTTTGCAGATTTAGAAACACCAACCACAGCTTATTTAAAAGTTGCCAAAGAACCCTCATTTTTATTGGAAAGTGTTGAACAAGGTGAGCGTATTGCCCGCTACTCGTTTATTGGCACCGGGCAGCGCCGCCGCATTGAAGCACGCGGTAAGCAAATCACCATAACAACTCGCAGTCAAGACAGCCAAGGCACGCAGCAAGATGACGTACAGGTGATTGAAGACAGTGATCCTTTGTCTGTCCTGTGGCATTTAACGGTTAAAGCGACTAGCAACGACCACAGCAGTCATTTACCAAGTTTCTGGGCAGGTGCGGTCGGCTACGCCAGTTACGATCTCATTCGCCAGTATGAAACCTTGCCAGACAACAATCCAGACGAACTCAACATCCCTGATTTGCTATTTATTGAACCCGAAGGCCTCATTATCTTTGATCACTTGCGCCGCAAGCTGTTTATTGTAGCCCCGGCAGAAGATGGCAACAGTGCTGACGAAGCACGTGCTAAAGCGGTTGTTGATGACCTCTACCAACGCTTGCGCGCGCCGCTACCGGGGATTCCGGGGGACAGAGCGGGCATTCGTACTGAGTTTCAAAGTAACTTTACGCCCGAAGGGTTTATGGCGGCGGTACGTAAAGCGGTTGAGTACATTCAAGCTGGCGATATTTTTCAGGTTGTGCCCAGCCAGCGTTTGAGTGCCAAGTTGGGCGTGCATCCGTTTGCGCTTTACCGAGCGCTACGCACCATCAACCCAAGTCCGTATTTGGGCTACTTGGATTTAGGCGGCGTGACCTTAGTTGCGAGTAGCCCTGAAAGTCTGGTACGAAGTGATGGGCGCAAAGTAGCCACTCTGCCCATTGCAGGCACTCGCAAACGTGGGGCAACGCCAGATGAAGATGAGTCTCTTGCTAAGGAACTCTTAGCTGATGAAAAAGAACGCGCTGAACACATTATGTTGGTGGACTTAGGGCGCAACGACTTAGGGCGTGTGTGTGAGTACGGCACGGTAAAAGTGGCCGATCTTATGCGAATTGAGCGTTACAGCCATGTGATGCATATTGTGTCCGAGGTTGAGGGCATCCTCAAAGAAGGTGACACGCCGCTGGACGCGCTGGCCAGTTGCTTGCCGATGGGCACAGCCAGCGGTGCACCTAAAATTCGGGCGATGGAGATTATTGACGAGCTCGAGCCAACCCGGCGCGGGGCCTATGCAGGTGCATTCGGTTACGTAAGTACCAACGGCACCATGGACATGGCCCTAACCCTACGCACGGCTGTGATTGCCAATGACCGCATTTATTTGCAAGCTGGTGGCGGTATTGTGGCGGATTCTGACCCGGCGCTCGAGTATCAAGAGTCCATTAACAAACTGGCAGCCCTGCGGCGCGCTGTTGAGATGGCGACAGAAGGCCTCTCGTGAGGTTTAGAAAGTGAGCAACTTTGAAACACATCTTGTTAGTTGACAACTACGACTCGTTTACGTACAACCTAGTGCAATATTTAGGCGAGTTAGGTGCACGTTTGACTGTCTGGCGCAACGACCAGTTTAAGCCGGCGGATATTGACGAGCTTAATCCGGATGGCATTGTGATTTCACCAGGACCCTGCACACCCACAGATGCAGGACACTCGGTTGAGGTCGTTCACGCCCAAGGTGCCAAGCGCCCACTCTTAGGTGTGTGTTTGGGTCATCAAAGTATTGGCCAAGCCTATGGTGCCAAGGTTGTGCGTGCAGACAAAATTATGCACGGTAAGGTCAGCAACATTGACCACGACGGCACGGGTATCTTCAAAAACATCGACGGGCCACTACCTGCCACCCGCTATCACTCCCTGATCATTGAGGATTTGCCAGATGATTTGCAGGTCAATGCCTGGTGCGATGACGACGGCAAGCAGGTTGTTATGGGTATAAATCACCGCGAGCATCCGGTTTGGGGCGTGCAGTTTCATCCGGAAAGTATTCTGACGCCAGCAGGTCATAAGTTGCTGCAAAACTTTCTCGAGCGCTGCTGAGTATTAACCGTCTAAGTCTTATCAGGTGAGGTGTTTGCCAACGCTGTTTGCAGGCGGTGTCGTTTACAGGTGATGATGTTGGCATCACTTTTGTAGATGTTTGAGTTAAAGACATCAGCATCAATTACTCAGCGTCAATTACGTTGAGTAAGCTTTGAGATGACGACCATATCATCAAAAAGCAGCGATGACTACATCACTCCAAAATTCTTATGCCATCAAACGATATGACAGCAGCAATTGACATAAGCATCATCACCGTGACGTACAACCGTGCGCAGTTGCTGGCGGCAAAACGTGACTCGTTGTTAGCTCAGACGCTCGAGCCAATCCGCTTCGAGTGGGTCGTATGCATCAATGGGGGAGATGATGTAGCTGAAAGTCAGCAGGTGTTGAGTAGGGAGATGCCGTTTAGGCTCGAGCTTATCGTCAACGCCATCAATGAACCCATTACTAAAGCTCGCAACCAGTGTGCAGGACGCGCTCAGGGACACATCCTCTACTTATCAGATGACGACTGTTTACTAGCTGAGAGGACGTTACAAGCACATTTAGACGCGCAGCAGCGCCAGCCTGCCGTTTACATTGGCGGCATCACCTTTCAAGGCGCACACAGTCAACACTGGCGACCGCGCCGGGTAGATTATGCCAACCTCAACGGTGCTAATACGAGTCTTCCTAGAGCTGCATTTGAGCAGGTGGTTGGCTTTAGGGAACTGTCTGGTTATGGCGGCGAAGACGTGTTACTTGGGTATGAACTGATGCAACAAAGTATCACCTTTCACCCACTAGCTGACGCAGGTGTGACGCATCTAGGTGATAATCCCATGCGCGCTGCTGACGCAGACAAAGCTAAAAGCGCCGGGCGGAACGCTGCCGTGATGGGGCGATGGTATCCTGAAATTAAAACGCGCCTTGGCGTTAGTTCACGTCTGTTAGCCCTCAAATATCAACTTTTTTGTGGGGTGCTTGCCGGACTTGTGAAAGCTGTGTGGTGCGCGCTAGACCAACCATCTTACATTTACGAACGCGCTTATTTTATAGGCGCGTGGGAGGAAGTTCATGCCGGAAGCCCAAACGACATCCCCGACAACACCCCTTGATATTGCTGCCCTGCTCAATAGTTTGTTTGCAGGTGAAACCCTAGACCAAGCCAAGGCTGAGGAAGTGCTCGGCGCGCTCATGGACGGCGCGATGAGCCAAATGCAAGCAGCGGCTTTACTTGCAGCTCTTCGTACACGCGGCGAAACCGTGGACGAGATTGTGGGCTTTGCTAAAGCGATGCGTACGCGTGCGGTGAAAGTTCCTACCAGTGTTCAAGGTGTGCTGTTGGATACCTGCGGCACGGGCGGCACGGGGTTCAACAGTTTTAACATCAGTACAGCCTGCTTGTTTGTGATTGCGGCGGCGGGTGTGAAAATTGCTAAGCATGGGAATCGTGCAGCCACGCGGCCGTCTGGTGCAGCAGATGTGCTCGAGGCCCTTGGTGCAACTGTCGGACAATCTCCTGAACACCTAGCTCGGAGTCTCGAGTCCGTCGGCCTCACCTTCATTTTCGCGCGCAGCCATCACCCCGCTATGAAATTTGTGGGCCCCATTCGCGCTGATCTGAAAGCACGTACGGTCTTTAACGTGTTAGGGCCGCTTACCAACCCAGCCGGCGCCAACCGCCAGCTTTTGGGTGTGTACGACCCCAACCTCACTGAAACAATGGCGCAGGTGTTAGCAGGTTTAGGTGTTGAACGTGCGCTTGTTGTGCATGGCGACGGGCTAGATGAACTCACCGTTACAGGTGAAAACATTGTCAGTGAACTCGTCAATGGCGAGGTGACAACGAGTACGCTCACGCCAGAAGATTTTGGGTTTCAGCGGTATAGCAAAGACGACCTGCTAGGTGGCAGTCCAAGTGAGAATGCAGCAACGATTCGCGGAATTTTGCAGGGTGAGGTGACGGGAGCAAAACGTGCCATTGTGATGCTCAACGCAGGGGCAGCGCTGTATTTGGCAGACAAAGCGGACAGCATTCGCCAAGGGGCTAAATTAGCAGCCCAACTTATTGATGACGGGTCAGCAGGGGAGAAGCTCGAGCAGTACATCAATTTCAACAAAGCTTAGCTGATGATGTTCGCCATACTGCCTTTACTACTAGCCGTGCTGAGTTTACAGCCACAACCAGCTATCAGCACAGGAACGCTCTACCCCGGAGGAACGCTTGTAGGGGTTGATGGGATTATTGTGGAAGAAAGCCCTAGTGAGCCACTAACAGAGCCACTGATCATTACTATTGAACGTATTGATATTAACGATTATCCGCGCTTGCGTGATACGCCGATACCCAATACACTTACTAGGTTACAAGATAGCCAATACCTCATTAAAGTCATGCCATTTGAAGACACTTCTGAAATGGTGAGTGTAGATTTAGACATCAGCTTATCTGTACCATCTGATGTTCCAACAGATGCAATTGCAGTATTATCCTTCAACCCTGCAGAATCACAAATGCCTCCAGGATATATGCCACCTTCAAGGACACCACCGAGAGAATTCCCCCAAATTGGTGAGAGGGAAGATTTCTGGTCAGGGCAATCTGGTTATGCAAACGAAAGCGGTACGCACGTTAGATTTTCGACTGGTTTTCCTCTTGGAAGTAGACGCTTTTACGGGCTGGGTCACAATGTGAACTTTTGTGATTAACTAATAGTAACTTACTTCATTAATGCTATATCGTAGAGAAAAAGTCATTTGATGCCTACAAAAATAGACAACTTGTACCTCAACTGTTACTTGCGCAGCTTGTTTATCCCCACACTCTGAGACACAATAGAGCACAGTGTTAAGGAGGTAAAACACATGAGTGACAACGGTATGAGTAACGGCAGCTTAAATGGGACATCCAATGGGGTCTCAAACGGCACATCGAACGGTAGCATGGTTGGCTCGCTGCGCGTTAAAACGGGCTTTGCAGAAATGTTTAAGGGCGGCGTCATTATGGACGTGGTCAACCCTGAACAAGCCCGCATTGCTGAGGACGCTGGGGCAACCGCAGTCATGGCGCTCGAGCGCGTTCCCGCAGACATCCGCGCGCAGGGTGGCGTAGCTAGAATGTCCGATCCAGATATGATTCAGGGCATTATTGAGGCTGTGTCTATTCCGGTGATGGCCAAAGCCCGCATTGGTCACCTGGTTGAAGCACAAATTCTGCAGTCGCTCGGTGTGGACTTTATTGATGAATCCGAAGTGCTCACCCCTGCCGACGAAAACTTCCATATTGATAAACACGCGTTTACGGTGCCGTTTGTCTGCGGTGCCAAAGACCTCGGTGAGGCCCTGCGCCGCGTGGGTGAAGGTGCCACCATGATTCGCACCAAAGGTGAAGCGGGAACAGGTAACGTGGTGGAAGCTGTGCGCCACGCCCGCACCATCATGGGTGCTATTCGCCAAGTGCAAACGATGCCGGTGGAAGAGCTTATGAGCTTTGCCCGCGACCTCAAAGCACCTTACGAACTGGTGCGCTACGTGCATGAAAATGGCAAGTTGCCTGTGGTGAACTTCGCCGCTGGCGGCGTGGCCACGCCTGCTGATGCTGCGCTGATGATGCAACTCGGCATGGACGGCGTGTTTGTGGGGTCAGGTGTCTTCAAATCTGGTAATCCTGCGCAGCGCGGGCAGGCGATTGTGAAAGCTGTGACGCACTACAACAACCCAGACGTGTTGGCAGACGTGTCACGTGGTTTAGGTGAGGCCATGGTCGGTATTAACATCGACACCTTGCCGCAAGAAGAGTTATTGGCCGCTCGAGGCTGGTAAAGCATTCCGCTCAAAACGTATAGAAGGATGGGGTAGGGCAGAGGCGCTACCCCTTTTTTTGATGGCTGCTCGAGCATTACCACTTGTTGATAACATCCTCGAGCACATTGCATCAACCCGCACAAAAATGGCATCGGCTGAACTTGATGGCATCCACGGAAGCATCAAAGGCGAGTAACCTCATTCACCTAGCAGCATTGACTTGCCACGACCTTGATGATGCTTGTCTGGCACGAAACGTCTGATGCTGATGCCCTTAATGACAACCTCAACACATCACAAAGCCTCTTACGGCAACTCAGCCTCAGCAAGTTTTTTGAAGAGGTCGGCAAAAATTTTGTCTCGGTCAGCGTAGTACGTGTACTGCATCAAGTGCCTCGAGCCGTCCACACTCCAGGTAATCTGGTCGGTCAAAATAGGCGTATGAACAAGCTGATGAGGTAGCCAACTGTCGTCAATGAGATAGGCGGTGGCAGCCACATCCCAAATCACTTTGGACCAGCCGTAAGGGTCGCCACGGTAGTCTTTGACAATGTCAATTAG
>JBCCBI010000070.1:0-16328 GCA_039034155.1 Deinococcota bacterium
CGCTTGCGCCTGCCCCAATGACGACAACATCAGTCGTTTGCACAAGTGAGTCCCAGCTGGTCGGTCGCGCTTATAACGGTTTTAGGATGAGTTACCTCATACTGAGTGAGGTTGCTTCTACTCGTGTGATGTACATTGAAAGTTGCTGAGATAATTCCAAACGAAAATGCTGTCAGCACAGGTTTACAATGGGCTGGGTGCACGGTAGCTCTCCCGATAATTTTCGTAATCATCAACCTCGGGAACGGCAGCTAGGAGTTCTTTTGTATAGTCTTCTTGCGGATTGTCATAAATTTGCTCGCGTGTACCCAGCTCCACAATCTCTCCCTTGTTCATAATGGCAACGCGGTGCGCAATGTGACGCACAATTGCCAAATCATGGGCAATGAACAAAAATGAAAGCCCTATCTTCTCTTGTAAATCTTGCATGAGGTTAACAACTTGTGCCCTCACTGACACATCTAGGGCAGAAACAGGTTCGTCGGCAACGATAAACGACGGCTCTAAAGCCAAGGCCCTAGCAATCCCAATGCGTTGACGCTGCCCACCTGAAAAACTGTGCGGGTATCTGTCAGCACTGTCTGCCGGCATACCGACGGTTTCGAGTAAGTGCACAGTTTTGTCACGCAGCACCTTGGGATTGGTTTCAATATTATGAACAATGAGCGGTTCAGAGATAATCTCCAAAACGGACATACGCGGGTTGAGGCTCGAGTAGGGGTCTTGAAAGATAAGCTGCATGTCACGGCGCAGTTGCCGCAAGGCCTCACCGCGTGTACCAGTAATGTCGTTACCTTTAAAGATGACTTGCCCGCTCGCAATGCGCTGGCTCTGCAAGACAGCGCGGCCTGTAGTGGTTTTACCTGAACCAGATTCTCCCACTAAGCCCAACGTTTCACCAGGTTGAATGTAAAAACTAACATTTTTAACCGCTTGAAACACCAGCCGCTTGGCAAATATGTTGGTCCGCGGCAGGGTAAAGTCAACGGAGAGATTGTTAACCTCAACAATAGGAACACTTGCTGGAGGGACACTAGCTGAGATGTGCTGAGATGTGAGCGCAGCATCTTTAACTTTTAGGTGCGCTACAGGTAGGCTTTCTGCATCTGTTACCACCTTGCCTGCTATTACCTTGCCCGCTGTTACCTTGCCTGCTATTACCTTATTGGTAGCTACCTCAACATTTTGAGCAGACACAGCTGTATCCCCGATGGTCATAAGGCGGCTCGAGACGCTTTTAAGAGAAGGCTGGCACGCCACTAGCCCGGCGGAATAAGCATGTTGAGGCTGTCTGAGTACCTGCTCAACACGACCTAGCTCGACGATGTCCCCTTGATACATAACTGCCACATGGTGGCAAAAACGTGCCACCACACCCAGATCGTGGGTAATAAACAAAACAGCAATACCAAGTTCTTGTTGTAAGTCGGTTAATAGCGCTAGTATAGCTGCTTGCACAGTTACATCGAGCGCGGTGGTGGGTTCATCGGCAATGAGCAACTCAGGTTCTGAAGCGAGCGACATAGCAATTAACGCCCGCTGACGCATACCGCCAGAAAGCTCGTGTGGAAACTGGTCTACCCGCTTTTCAGGATTAGTGAGTTTCACTTTGTCAAGTAGCTCAATAGCGCGCCGCCGGGCTGCTGCACCTTGTAGTCCGCTATGTCGTTTAAGTACTTCTGTGATCTGATAGCCAACTGAAAAAAGCGGGTCAAAGCTTGTCATGGGGTCTTGAAAGACAATTGCTATGTCATGGCCGCAAACCTGCCGCCTGTACTCAGCTGCGCCCCTACCTAACAGGCTTTTACCTTTCCAGCGAATATCTCCGCTGACAATTTCACCGGGCAATTCGACCATACCCAAAATAGCCGACGCCGTAACAGACTTACCACACCCACTTTCACCCACTAAGCCTAGCGCTTCACCTTGACGTACCGAAAAACTAGGTCCCCGTACCGCTTGTACCGGGCCTGCTCGAGTATGAAAGTCAACTTTTAAATCTTCAACAACCAGTAAAGGTGCTGTTGCATCTTTTGTCGTATCGCTGCTCATCATCACCTATGACTCTGCTTAACTCTGCACCGGGTTGTCTGCTACCGGGTTGTCTGCTACTGGGTTATCTACTACCGGGTTGCGCCTAAGCTGGCGTTTAACTGTCTTAACCAAGCGGCGCGCATAACGTTTTTCGCGCTCTACCGGGTCAGAGGTCACGCGAAACCACGACGCCAGTAAGTTAACCGAAAGCACCGTTAGCGCAATGGCAATGCCCGGAAAGGTTACCAACCACCAAGCACGAAACATATACTCTTTGCCCGAGGCAACGTCTAGCCCCCAAGACGACGCGGGCGGCTGAATGCCTAAGCCCAAAAAAGACAGGGCGGCCTCGGCGAGTACAATACGGGCAAACTCGAGCGTGCCAAGTGTCAATAGAGGCGCGGTAAGGTTAGGTAAAATATGCCGAAAGATAACGCGCCTTGGTTTACTACCGATGGTTTCAGCAGCCTCAATGTAGGGCGTGGAGCGCATACCTAAAACAATGCCGCGCGTGACTCTGGCGTAGACCATCCACCCGTTGAAAGCTAAAACCACTACGACAGTCGTCGCACTTGGACCAATCACAGCCAAAATTAGCAGGGCTAGTAGCAAGCCCGGAAAGGCAACAACCGTATCGATGACGGCAACCAAAAAAGCATCAACACGGCCGCCAAAATAGCCTGCACACAGCCCAACCAAAATACCTACGCTACCCGCTAAAAGCACCGTAGCAACCCCAACCATAATCGAGATGCGCGCGCCGTGAATCACCCGGCTAAGTAAATCGCGCCCTAAGTGATCGGTGCCAAGCATGTGCTCACTGCTGCCACCAGCTAACCAAACAGGAGGTTTAAGTCGAGCAATAATATTTTGTGAGGTTGGATCGTGTGGAGCAATAAGAGGCGCAAAAATTGCAACCAGCGCAAGCAAAAGCAAAAAAAGTAGACCTGTAAACGCAGCTTTGTCAGCCCAAAGGTCGTGCCAAACGCTGCTGCCTACCGGCCGCACGAGGGCAGTTTGAGGCGCAACTTCCGTTAGGCTCTGTTGCATGGAAATATTGTTAGAACTGTCAGACATACGCGCTAACTCAACCTGATCCGTGGATCGATCACTTTATAACAAAGGTCAAAAACAAGGTTTAACACAACCACCATAATGGCCACCAACAAGACAATAGCTTGTAAAAGAATCAGATCTTGCCGCTCAATCGCTTGAATGGCCGTTAAGCCCAAGCCCGGCCACGCAAACACACTTTCAACCACGACGGTGTAGCCCGAAAGGGCGCGAATAAGCTCCCAGCCCGACAGCGTAAAAACCGTCACCAGTGAATTGCGTAGCGCGTGCACCCAGACAACCCGCCAGGCGGCAATGCCTTTGGCACGGCAGGTTTTGACATATTGCGTATTGAGCTGCTCGATCATGCTCGAGCGCACCACCATAATAATGCGTGTCATAGCGGGAATCGCTAGGGTGAGCGCAGGTAAAACGAGGTGTCTAAAACCGCCCGCACCCGAGGTAGGTAGCACCCGTAGTTGTAACGAAAAGAAAATAATAAGAAGTAGCCCCAACCAAAACTGAGGCACTGAAAGCCCAATAAGGGACGTGACCACAATCGTGCGGTCAACGGTGCCTTCGGGCCGCAAGGCCGCGGTTACTCCTAGCGGAATAGCCACGGCAACAGCCATAAAAATAGCAGCAAAGGTTAATAAGAGCGTACTTAATGCGCGCTCTGCAATTATCTCCATGACGGGCCTACGCTGCCACAAGCTGTCGCCAAAATCCAACACGGCAACATCTTGCAAGTAGGTAACAAACTGCTCCAAAATAGGCCGGTCCAGACCTAGCTGTTGTTCAAAGACAGCCCGCTGCTCGGGGGTTGCTTCTAAAGGCAGCATGACCTTTACAGGGTCGCCCACCAGACGGGTTAGCACAAAGACAAAGACCACCACGCAAAAAACCACAATAAAGCCTTGCCAGAGTCTAGCTAGAATAAAATTTGCCATGCAACCGACCTACATTCTTTACTTCAATGACATGGAGGCAACAAACATCTTGCCGTCAACTCGAGGGGCCCACTCGAGCCGCTCACTCATGCCCCAAATATTGTTGATATTAAGTAGCCACGTGTGGGTTGCTTCTTCGTGAGCAAAGGCAACTGCTTCGTTGTAAAGGGCAGCGCGCTTTTCTAAATCTGTTTCAGTACGAGCTTCGGTAATCCACGCTTCAAGTTCTTCAAAGCTGTTTGACGCCCCAAAACCTGACGGCGCGTAGTAAGCAGATAGCGAGCGGTCAGCATCTAAAAGCTCATTGCCAGACACAATAAAAAAAGCATCTGAACGGTTTTCTTTGTCAAAAAGACGGTCCAGATACTCGCCAAATTCATAAATTTGCACGTCGACATCAAGCCCAGCAGCCTCCCAGAAACCGCCGACCACTTCGGTTAATTCGCGGTCTTTGAGCCAGCGCCCCGAGGTAGAAACTAACGTAATCTGACCGCCCACTGCACCAGCTTCTTCGAGCAACTGCCTTGCTCTTTCTGGGTCATAAGGATAGGCAATAATATCCTCGTTAAATCCAAAGTAGGTCTGTCCTAAAAGCTGACCTTCTTCAACTACCGCGTCACCTTCAAAAAGCGCTGACACCAGGGCCTCTTTATCGACGGCGTAATTAAGCGCCTGACGAACACGTTTATCAGCTGTGATGCCTTCGTCGGTGTTCAAAATGACGATAGGATGTTCTAACCCGCGCATGGATGCAGCCTGAGGCACTTGCGCTTTAAACTCTGGTAGTAAGTTGGTAATCAGATCAACTTCACCGGCAATAAGCGCAGAGAGACGCGTGCCTGACTCTTCAATAAAACGGTAAGTCACCCCGTCAACTTCCGGGCGGCCGCCCCAGTAATCTTCGTTGGCCTCGAGCTTAATTTCATTACCGCGGTCCCACAACACAAACTTATACGGTCCACTGCCTACAGGCGCGCTCGCAAAACTATCTTCTAGCGTTGCTTGAGGCGGTGAAATCATGAAGTAATAAAGGCGCGCTGGCAAAATAGGATCAGGCCCCGAGGTTTTCAGTTCAACAGTTAGTTCGTCAATTACAGAGGCGCTTACAAAGGTTGAGTAGTAGGACAACTGTTCTGAGTTAAGGTCCGGGTCAACCATGCGGTTAACTGAAAACGCAACGGCTGCTGCGTTGAGGGGCTCACCGTTGTGAAACACAACGCCGTCACGCAGTTTGATATGCCATGTGGTGTCGTCTATTTGCATAGGCCATTCAGCCGCTAGACCAAGTTCTAGGTTGCCCTCTGCATCGCGCTTCATAATTGTTTCAAAGACGTTGTCATTAACCGCTTTTTCAGCGCCATCATCTGCTGCATGTGGGTCTAGAGTCGTTGGCTCTGTACCTAGTACAATTGTAATATCTTCTGCCAAAGCAACTCCAAGGCAAAGGCTTACAGCACAAAGGCTTACAGCAAGTACTAGCGCTCTTAATATCTTGTTAGATCGTTTCATGTTACATCCTCCTAAATACACTTACTAATCTAAATATAGTTATAAATCCATGTAATCAACATACTTTTGTTACACGTCTTTCTCGTTACACCCATCATCTTTAGCAGTCACATGATGAGTTGATGCACTGAGTTAATACATCACGCATCATTCGGATTGAGACTCACGCCTACAGTAGCTAGATGATGTCGTACTCTCTACTCTTTGACTAATGACATCTCCCTTTCCCCATGCTCCCCTACTCCCGTTCTAAAACGCAACATCACACATGGCTAAGTCCGTCACAACATCTCATATAACTGCTTCTCAAACCCTGCTTATCTCAAACCCTGGCTATCTCAAACCCTGCTTATCTCAAACCCTGCTTATCTCAAACTAAGCCCCCCATCCACATTGAGCACTTGCCCGGTAATATGCCGTGCACCATCTGACAAGAAAAATGTTACGGCTGCGGCAATGTCGTCTGCTGTGGCAAGACGGCCGTTGGGGGTAATATCTTTGGCGTTTTGCCAAGCTGCCGGCTTGAGCGTGCCCCGTCCAGCAGCTTTCTCGGTATAGCCCGGCGAAACACAATTCACAGTCACACCTGTAGCCGCAAACTCAAATGCCAAACTTTTAGCAAGGGCAACCAGCGCCGACTTTGACGCAGCAGTTGCAGGGAAAAGCGTGTTATTGACACCGTAAAGCTGGGTCACAAAAGAACTTATCGCCACCACCCGACCACAGCTCGAGGCCAGCAAGTCAGCTCGAGCAGCGCGCACCAACTCTAAGAAGGGTCTCGTATTTAAGGCTATAGCTGCCTCCAAGTCGTCATTAGTCGTTTCGGTTAAGCACTTTTTTTGCGCTTTACCCGCATTTGAGACAATGTGATCAACACGCCCAAATGCGCGTTTGGTATGCGCGATAAGCTCAGTACCGGCACCTGCAATGCTCAAGTCAAGGAGTAACGAACTCACCTCTGCGCCACGTGCGCGCGCAACTTCGCTAACCTCAGCTAAGCCTGCTTGGTTTTCACGCGTTGTGAGTACTAGCGCACTCTCAGGCGCAGCAAGTGCGCGCGCACAAGCGCGCCCTATACCACTGCCAGCACCGGTAATAAGCGTGACCACCTTCACAACATCTTCCTTACCCCAAACACCTAAACACCTAAATACCCAAACACCTAAACACCCAAACCTCTAAACACTCAAATCCCTAAACACTTTTGTGCGGTGTTTAGAGAGGTTTAATCTCCCAAAGTTCAACGACCATATCTGAGGGATAATCCCGTGGGTCAAAATCATCTACTTCTCGAGCTTCTAAACCCACGCGCTCAAACAGGTCTTCGATAGTTCGTGACGAGTGATGCTGCGCTTCACCCATGGTTTGATAGAGGTACACAGCCGAAGGCAAGATGACAGGGTAGCCCATTTCGTAAAGCGCGTAAGCTTTACCCGCTTGAATGTTGCTTAGGGTGTCCGCATCTGCTTGCTGAACATGCTGATTGTTGTAGCTGAGGTCAACGTCAAAACGAAACCCAAAGTGATCTCTCAAGTAGCCCTGCGTCGCCAAAAACTCACCTACCTTAGCAATGCCCGCTTTGAGGCTGTTTAGATCAGCCGGTGTCTCTAAACGTTGTGGTAGCTCGAGCCCCACAAACGCGTCCACCTGGGCAAAGAATAGCTTGCCAACATCTTTAGTAAACAAGCGTCTAGCGCGTTCTACTGAAACGTCAAACGCAGCAGGGTGAGCCGCAATATGCTCAAACGCACTTCTGTAGAAGGCATAAGAAAACGCGTCAAATTCACCTGACTCAAGCTCAACGCTACCGTCACTAAGCAGCCTGTCAAACGCGTCCATGCGGGCATCTTTTGCAAAAACCGTCTGAATGTACTCCTGAAAGTAGGTTCGGGCAGCACTGTGCGCGGGTGTGTGCGGCAAGGCGTTATGCGTTTTAAGAATAGCTTTAGTCATAAACGCTGTTAGCTCTTTACCAATCGGCCACCAATCATGAAAATCTTGGTAAGGATGATCTTGGACGGCTTTTGCCAAACTATTTTCTACTAAGCCTGTTGTCATACACTCCCCCTTCAAATATTCAAATGAAAACGTTGATTTTCCAGTTAATTTAGTTCTTATCTGCAATAGTTAGACCAAAACGCGTTTGTTCAGTTCTTTTTGAAGACACTCCGTTGTGCGCTAGTCTTTCAAGAAAAACTCTTTTAGGTCTTCAAAATGCGTGTAAATACTACGTCTCAGAGCGTCAATATCTTGCTTTTTGTAAAGTTCAAATATATGATGATGCTTTTTCAGCGAGTAAGTGGCATGGTTACGCACGTAGCGCTCAGCAACGTGACTGGAAAGAATCTGATGTGTTTTTTGAAATAAATCCTCAGCAATACGCTTTAAAATTGTGTTGTTAGCAGGTACGATCAAAAGTATATGAAATCGATAATTGAGTTCTAAGTAGGTACTGTCTTGTTCAAGTTCAACAGCTCGAGCCATTTGCGTGAGTATGTCCAGCACCGCTTTGTGATCTGCAGGCGTTGCTTTCTCCGAGGCAAGACATATGAGGGCAGCTTCGACTTCGCGGCGGGCATCCCAGAGTTCTAAAGGGCTTTCGTTGCCCTCGAGCAAGGTAAGTGCTTGTGTTGCGTCGCCTTCTAAGTTTGGACTTGGGCAAACAAACGTACCTTCGCCGACACGAATATGTACCATGCCACTAATTTGTAGCGCACTTAGCGCCTCGCGTACAACCCCACGACTCACCTTCATCTGAGCAGCAATATCCCTTTCGGAAGGCAAACTTTGCCCAGGGTGAATCTGGTCAGTACGAATAAGCGCAATAATCCGCTCCGCTACAGCCGCAGACTTACGCTGATACCGTGTATCTAAAGGATTCAGCGGTCTGAACAAGGGTTAACACTCCAGACACAAATTGGTTTAACTGGTACTACCAGTAAATTTTATGCATCTTACCTCACCCTTGTTAATTCATGCAACACCTTGGCAAGCCAAAATGCCTGTAGAACAGGTTTTAGTCTCATCCTAGACTTACTTTAGAAGACTCAGTACGAGATAGCGCCAAAAGGCTTGTGTCCGTTGTTGCAATTTTACAAAGAATGTTGCAGATAATTACATCACTAGAGGTTTACGCAAACCTCTGCAGCAAATATGTCTTTACATTTATTTTGATGGAGAATTTAGACATTGCCGTACATTATGACTAGCAATTGACAGCATCTACCTAGTGTCTAGTCAGTCAGCACAATGGGTCAGTATGTATCTGTTTATGACTGACGACTTAGGTTACGTCGCCAGCATCTTATTGTTGCCTAGTGGTGCTAATGCCTGACTCAATGCCATTGTATAGAAAACAATTGTAAAAGCCGCCCCAGCATAGGCTCGAGCGGCTTTTGATCACTTGCCGTCACAGACGGTTTTAACGATGGTCGGGGTGACTGGATTTGAACCAGCGACCACTTGACCCCCAGTCAAGTGCGCTACCAGGCTGCGCTACACCCCGAAACCTTTTTAACTAGCAACTTTGGATGGTTAAGACCAAAGTGCTTATAGAGATTATCACATCTTGCTATTTCAAGCAGTTGCTTGCCAACATCTCTAATTTTTAGACTGTGCGCTTAAGGCTCGCAGTTGATCGGGGGTAACCCAAAAACGGGTATTGCACCACTGGCAGATGGCTTCTGCACCGCCGTCTTCGGCAATCATGGCTTCCCGTTCAGCCTCGTCAAAATAGGTGAGTGCGTGCAAAATACGCGACTCATCACAGGTACACTTGAGTGACAACGGGAATGGGTCGGTGCTCAACAGTTGAAACTCGAGCCCCCAACACAAATCTCGCACAATGTCTTCTAATGCGCGCACTTTCATAGCATCAGTTAGTTGACTGTGGGCGCGAATATTGGCTTCTAACAGGTCTAGTGCTGCCGGGTCAGCGTCAGGAAGCGCCTGAAAAATGATGCCGCCAGCTTGGAACACCCCTTCTGTCTCGAGGTAAACTCCAAGCAAGACCGCCGAGTTAATCTGCTCGGAGTTAGCTAAAAATACGCTCACATCCTCAGCAATTTCACCGGTTAATATGGGCACACTGCTCACGTAAGGGTCACCTTTGGGTGCCATCGTGCGAATCACTTGAAACTCACCGTTGTTACCTACGGCAGCACCAACGTTGAGCTTGCCGTCGTCACGTAGGGGTACACCGATATCTGGATTGCGCACAAACCCACGTATACGCCCGTCCAGGCCGGCCTCCACCGTAATGCTCCCTAGCGGACCACCACCATCTATACGCAAGGTGATGCCGTCTTGAGGTGTTTTAAGGAGCACGTGGCTTAGTAGCGCGCCAGCGGTTAAACTCCGCCCTAGCGCGGCGGTTGCCGTGGGGCTTGTATTGTGTTTGGTGCGGGCAAGCTCCACTAGTTCAGTAGTGTCTGCAGCGACCACGCGAATGCCGCCATTAGCCGCCAATCCACGAATTAAAAATGACATACTTACAATCCTTCTTTGAATGAACCTATTAACATCCTTGCCGACACCGTTATGAAACCATCCAAATACACATATTGATGCTATCAACACAGGTTGTAGTACACGTGTTGGCATTATCTTTGTTCTTGTTTGGAGAATAAGAACCGGTCTAACTCAGACGTTTATAGTTATAAACCTAAGCATTACCCTCAATGCTGACTCGAAAAATCATCTACAAGGTGGTTGTTGCTGACAGATGCTTGACGCTAAATCACACGCCAAACGACTTAGGTTACTCCTTTTGTAAGGTTATGACCGTGTTGTGTGATAGCGCTGTATGATTACTTGGCACATACGCACATTATGAAGCTGAGGTAGGTAACTCATAGCGCTCAGCTAGCGCCTCGAGGGTAGTCTTGGGAACTAACTTGCTGACATCTGCCCCATACTTGGCAAGTTCTTTGATGCGCGTGCTAGACACATACGACCAGCGCGTCGCCGTCATGATAAAGGTCGTTTCAACTGAGGCGTTCATCTGCCGGTTGAGGTGCGCCATCTGTAGTTCGTACTCAAAGTCAGAAATAGCCCGCAACCCTTTGACAATCACCCGCGCGTGAGCATGCCGCATATAATCAACCAGCAACCCCGAAAAGGCATCACAGGAGACATTATCAAAGTGATCTGTCGCAGCTGAAATCATCGCCAAGCGTTCCTCAACACTAAACGCATGCTTAGGCTTAAGTGGGTTGTGAAGGACGGCAATGGTGATCTTATCGAAGATGCGACTTGCCCGCCGGGCAACGTCTAAGTGTCCGTTATGAAAAGGGTCAAAACTGCCCGGGTAAACGGCGTGAACCATAAACTCAGTGTAGCTCGAGCATCCCCACAAGCACGTTTACAAACGCTTGCAGCACATTACCCCATGTTCAGTGAACCTCGAGACACCCCAATACTTCCAACATTTTCGTAAAACTAATGGCATCAGCATATCTTCTACAACACCACACAAAACTACGGCACAGCGTGCTCGCTCAAAAATTCCCGCACCCATGCTTCATAACGCTCTGGATCTTGATTCCAAGCTTCCCCATGCTCTGCACCTTCCACGCGTTGGTAGCTGATAGTGTCATTGCGATCAGCCAAAGTATCACTTAGACTCACCGGCACGGTTGAGTCAGCCGTACCGTGAATCAGTAGCACAGGCAGCTCAACCTGGCTTATAGTCTCACGTTGGTCGAGGCTTTGCCAATCCACACCAGAACGCAAACCAGATAACCACATCGTTAGCCGCGTCAGCGGTTTAGCTGCAAAGATATTGGAGCGCACAGCCGCCGTCTCAAACACAGTTCTTGGGTCACTCAAGGGCGAATCTAAAATGATGGCAGTAAGAGCATCTGCTAGCTCAGTCTCCCCTAACTCTGGCAATCGTTCTACGGTTTCTAGCGTAACAGCACCTCCCATCGAATATGCATAGATAACGATGCGTTCAGCGCCTTGTTCTTGTAGAAACTTGAGGCCGGTTAGCGCGTCTTGCCATTCGCTAGCACCGTAATGGAAAAATCCATCAGGACTCATGGGGCTTTGGTCGTGGTTGCGGTAAGCAAGTGATAACACGGGATAACCCATGTCCCGCAAGGTGGGTAAGATTCGCTGGGTCTCGAGGCGAGAAGAGCGCCGCCTGCCGTGTAACATCAGCACAGCGACATCATCCTCACCGGACAGGTCAGCACCTTCTGCCAGCCACCATGCGTGGAGCGGGCCAATGTCTGCCTCGAGCTGCACCTCTTCAACCGCCAATCCATGATCCTGCAAAGGGTCACGCAAAAAGTAAAACGCTTCTATCCGCGCAGGATCGCCAGCTTCCGGCGGACTCCCCGCGGTGAGTGTATATCTGCGGGTGAGGCTGGTATCATCTTCACTAACGACCTCGCCTAACTGCCCATAACCACCCTCCCAAATGAGGTTGTACGTGCCTGCTCGAGTTGTGTCTGCAAACTGGGCGGTACTTGGCGGCAGCGGCAACGTGACAGTGTCTGAGCTCGCACTCACCACCTCAAACTCGGGCAGCAAGCTGTAAGGCTGGGGAACTATCATGGCGTTGGAAAAGTACCATGCAGCAGCTACCACACCCACAGCACCCATCACCAACAGCCCTATCAAGGTAACTAGAACACGCTTGAGATTATTGCGAGATGTAGGGCGAGCGGTTGGGCTCGAGCTAGCTGATGGCTGGGTGGTCACAGGTAAATCCTCTCGAAGATGATGTGAATTAGACAGACCTACATCATAGCCAAATTGGTGAGGGTCTGTAAAAACCAAGTTTCTGTAAAACTTAGGTTCGCATACGTCAGAGACGCGAGTATCATCTAGCGATTGACACCCGCGCTCAAGTTCTGTATACTCGCGGGTGCTGGTTCACTTACGCACCTGACTGGAGAGGTGGCAGAGTGGTTGAATGCGGCGGTCTTGAAAACCGTTGAGTCCTTCCGGGGCTCCGGGGGTTCGAATCCCTCCCTCTCCGCCAAGTTTTAGGTAACGCCATCTAGGTGATGTGAGTCCAACCAATAGCAGTCCCAACTATTAGGGAGAGGTGGCCGAGCGGCTGAAGGCGCTCCCCTGCTAAGGGAGTATAGGGCCAAAAGCTCTATCGAGGGTTCGAATCCCTCCCTCTCCGCCATTTTGGTAGGTTGCACTGTTATAAGTAGCACTGCGTTAACTGTTATAAGTAGCACTGCGTTATAAGTAACACTGCCAAAGGTAAGCACAGACAAAAGCGCATTAACAAGATGTGCTAGCATTACTTAAAACATGCACCTGTAGCTCAGTTGGATAGAGCGGCTGACTACGGATCAGCAGGTCTGGGGTTCGAATCCTCACAGGTGCACCAAAGTTAAGACGAGACTCACAATTGAGGTCTCGTCTTTTTGTTTATTGATGTTTGCCTCAAGCTTTTAAGGTAGCTCCCGCACCTCCACCAGCGTGAGCACAAACGGCAAACTTCCCGAGTTAAGCGCCGCCACAATCACCCTTGCTTCGGTCGCTGAAAAATTACCCGAGATAAGCCCAGCAGTCTCAATACGTGCTTGCAAGGTAGGTGCCATAAGCACCTCGTCGTCAAAAACGATGGCAAGCTGACGCCCAATATTTGCCTCGGTGAAGTCACCAAAGGCATCTTGTATATCTGCCATAAGGTCAAACTCAATCACTAAGCCAAAATCACTTTCGCTGATGACGGCACGCTGGATGATGTCGGTTTGGAAGGGGCTAGGCTCGAGCATCTCCAAACTAGGTGTTTCATCAAAACTAGCCGATTCGCGCACCAACTGAAATAACAACGCGCCTTGCTGAGTGATTAAACCGTTTAGCTGGGCTAGGTCAGCATCACCTAGGTCAGGCAGTTGCACGCGTATTTGGGTGTCATCCAGTTGAATGTCGGGGTTGCTAATGCCGAAGCCTTGCAGCCTACGCTCTAAGACAAAGGTGGTGCGGGACATGTCTTGTTGAGTTGGGGTGGTGGGTGGCTCGAGCACATATTCAAGTGCAGGTTCCCCAGTTGGGATAGCCAGTGCATCAACACCATCTTCAAAAGGCACGCACATGTTGAACATCATGCTTAGAAATGCGGTAAGCATAGTCAGGATCAGAGGAGTTCGGTCTTGTTCCATGGGGTTAGTTTAGACAGTTTTTTGCAGCTTGGCGTTAAGTTGAGTGGGTCAGTCTTACTGTAAGGGGCGTACTACTTAGCTGACATAGGCTTGAACGATTTCTCTCTCAATGCCAAGCCCTTGCCACTCGTTGGGTTCAGGACTATCAAAGATGAGGGTGTAAGGGCCCTGAAAGTTCACGCGTTTCGTTAGGTCTAAGCACGTTTGATAATCTTTTTGCTGGATTTGACTACCTTCAAAGCTAGCTTTAGCATGACAAGACTCAGCGTGCTTAACGATGCGAGCAAGGTTTTCATACTTGTCTTCCCCTTGCCAATTCCCAAAATCAACACACAAACCAAGCTGACCCTCGAGCGCGTCTAAGAGCCAAAGCACCGTTTCAGGCGTAGAGGTTGTGCCAAACCAATTTTCGGTCATGAGTCTTAACCCTAGCGCGTCTGCTTTGTTCGCTAACCTTGTTAACCGCTTAGCACTTAAACGAAGCACCTCATCTGAGGGGTCTTGCTTACCGGCAATTACTCGAGCACACCTGCACCCCAATTTAGCGGCAACGTCTAACCAACCCTCCATCCAAGCAAGGTCACGTTCACCGTGCTCAGGGTGGGTGATGTCGCCAGCATCAATCAGTAGAGAAAAAAGCTCAACGCCGGCGGTTTCAAGCTCTGCTCTTAATTCAGCTAAGTAGGCATCATCTGTGCTGGGCAAGTGAAAATGCACAATTTCAAGTGTCGTTATGCCAATGTCTGCAATGGCCTTAGGCAGCTCGAGCAAGCTCAAAGCACCCTGATTGTGGCTGCCACTTGGTAACTTCTCATTAGCACCGTAAAAGGCAGGGCGTCCTAAACTTCGGTGAAGACTCCAACTAGACACAGATACTCGAGCTTTGCTTGACATGAGGTTAGCATAGCAAATACGTTAGACAGTGAGCCTTTTGATCTTTTGCAGGGTTTCTAGGTGTTGGGCGGTGCGGTGCGTGTGAAAGGATGACAACAAAGCAAAAGCGATGCTCTTAACTACCTATGAGCATCGCCTTTAAACTCAATTTGCAAGAATAGAAGGAATAACCATGTTCAAACTTTGAAGAAAGTTCAAACTTATAAGAAGGATTGCTAGCAAGAATAATAGGTATGAACCTATTGAAACAAGGTTTTTTACAGTTTTTGCCGCCATCTTTTCTTGGCGTGTAAAGTGCCCATTGGTTGCTATAGGACTCAAAAAGAATGCAGTAAAAAGCTGCAATAGTATAGCTACACCACATATGATATATGCCAACACCATGGTCTAAACTCCTTAAATTTGAATGGATGCACTTAGTACTTCTTACATGTGTGGACGCCCTCAATGAGCGCCCACATATAACTAATTGGCGATATTAACGAATCCGGCGTCTAACACGGATCGTTCTTTTGATCCGCACAGTGACAGGCCGATTGCGCACGCGAATTGTTTTGGTACGTCTGATAGTACGCGCCATGGCTGTACCCCCTTCTTAACCAACAACCAATAAAGGTTGCGTGAGGGTAGACATCTGGCTATACTGAAATGTCGAGTAACAGCACCACCGTCTACAAACGGGAAATTGGGGCGTGAGTCAAATATAAAATATTGGCTCGCGCCGCTGCTTTGTGGTTAACCTCAAAAGTTCTGGTTCAGCAATTATCACCTCTCGCCCTTACGGTAGCAAACTCAGAACCTTCTGTCAACCTTGGAAGACAAATCAAAATGTTACCTCATGTTGACATATCCACTTTGGAGTGCTATGATAAAGTATGAGTCCTGATGTAGAGCCAATTTACAAGGACATCGGTAATAAGATTAAAGCCTTTAGATCTAGAAGACCCGATGGATCACTTCGTAACCCACGAATCACTCAAGAAGACTTAGCTAAAAGGGTTGGTATCAAGCGCACAACATTGACGCAAATGGAAGCTGGTAAACAACGTTTTTCTCTTCATTTACTTTACGCACTATGCTACACACTTGAGGTTGAGATTCATGATGTGATGCCCCAAGTCTCAATCAAAGTGATGGGGCAAACTTTGGCATCATTATTCAGGGAACGAACCCCCCTAGAGGAACGCGGTGCGCCGAGTGATTTTATGGAGGAGGTTTTTCAAGGATAGGGAGGTGACATATGCTGTATCAACCTGTCGGTAAACGACAAGCTGAAGCTGAAGCTCAAGTAGTTCTCAAAGAGTTAAACATAACTTCAATACCTGTTAATGTTCATGGTGTGACTGAACAGTTAGGACTTGAGTTAATCAAGTTCAAGTTTCAAGATAATGAATCTGGCGTGTTAATTGTCAAAGACAAACGCGCTGTTGTCGGATATAACCAAGATCACCCACCTTCACGACAAAGATTTAGTATTGCCCATGAGATTGGGCATTACCGCTTACACTATTCACAATTACCCGAAGACCAACGACAAGATTACGTAGATGTTTTCAAGCGAGACTGGGTTGCTTCACAAGGAGTGAATCGTCTCGAGATAGATGCCAATGCTTTTGCTGCTGAGCTCCTTATGCCTACCCATGACATTCAAAATAAAGCTTGGGAGCTTAGAATTAACGGAACCGATTTAGCTGACGAGGAGTCTATAGAGCAAATGGCAAATGATTTTCAGGTGAGCATTCAAGCAATGACTATA
>JBCCBI010000071.1:0-16322 GCA_039034155.1 Deinococcota bacterium
AGTCTGGGTTCACCTCAAGCGTCTTGCCCACCAGCTCGAAACAACTGTCTATCAACTCAAGCAAGGACTGCTTGATGACTACATGAGCCAGCAACTTAAACAACCTTCCTATCCCATGAGGTTGTGTGCGTAAGTCCTAACGTTATTGAACAACAACTGGATGACGCACTGACAGACATCGAGTACCTCTTGCACATGATGGATGAATATCAGCAATAAAACGGACAGCTTGTTAGCCCAATCTCAGCTAGTGCAGCAACATATTGCTGAAAACTCTTGTAGACGCGCTAGTGTCTCAAGTTTGTAACCCTCACCCAACAACTTTCAGGAGAAACTTATGGCGAATTATAGAACCCCGTTTGCTTCAGGGCTAGCGGTGCGTGCTACTAGTACATATTGGCTACTCTTTATGCTAGTTGCCTGTGGGCGCGGTCCAGCACCCAGTTTAGATGTACCTAGTTCAAATGTACCTAGTTCAAATGCCCCCAGCGCGCTGTTGAGTGTCGCTGAACTTGGTAGCGGGGTGCTAGGTACTAGGGTAGACGTGCAGAGTTTAGTGAATGGCCTCGAGCTGTCAAGAGTTGACCGCCAAGTCATTGACCGTAATGGCATTCGCATTCAACAAGTCACCTTTAAAATTGCTAATATTTCACAAGTAGACATTGACAACTTGTCTATTTACGGAATACAGACACCTATCAGCGTAGTTGGTACTAACGTCAGCGCGTTAAGAGATAGCTTAGCTGCTCCAATTACAAACGCAGACATGGCCAGGTCTATCTTGATGGTGCACGGGCGTTTTGCAGACGGTAGCATTGACCCAGACAAAGCAGATATGCAGGCTTACACCCCAGCTGACCAAGCTCGAGTACAAGCTTTGCTAGATAGTGCATTTGCTGATATTGACTACGTTGTACTGAACCGTGGCTTTGTGGCTAGTAACGAAAGCGGCCAAGCTAACAGAGCCATTGCTGCTAACGAAACCGGTGTTGTAACGGTTGCAACCCAGTACCCGTATGACCCAGCGAACCCAGCGGGGTATCCAGATAAATTCAACCTGCAAGTGGCGTTTGTCAATGAAGCCACGCCAAGAATAACCCAAGGGTTAGATGAGTCTACAGATGACTTTGCAACACGCATTGAACAAACCTTTAACCCCCTGCCAGACAACTTAGAGGTCGTTGTCAACGAAGGTAGCTCTCCGTCAGTAACCTCAACCCCAACGACACCCGTAACTGTAGCTAGACCCAATCCGCCGGTTCAAGCTGCACCAGTAGACGCCACATCTTTCCAGCTCAGTATGCAGAGTTCGGGGATTCAAACCACGGATGTAGAAATTGAAACGGTTATTTCTGGCACCTTACAAGGTGCAACTGTGACGGTGGGATAGTAATCATGCGCCAACCAAATAACACCCTAACTATCACAACCCAATCAACACAAGCGGGAAGGCAACCACCTATGCAATCTAACAGATGGACACGACAGCTAGTAGCTATGCTTGTGACATTCATGATGAGTTGGGCAGCCGCGCAAGGAGGCACGATCAGCACAGTTGCTGGGACTGGTACACGAGGCTTTAGTGGTGATGGCGATCTGGCAACAGCTGCACAGCTATTCAATCCGACTAACGTGACCATTGACAGTGCGGGCAACCTGTTCATTGCTGACTTTGACAACGACCGCATCCGCAAGGTGGATACGTCTGGCATCATCAGCACAGTTGCTGGGACTACAGAAGGCTTTAGTGGTGATGGTGGTTTGGCGACGGCAGCGCAGCTAAGTCTTCCAACTGATGTCGCGGTTGACAGTGCGGGCAACCTGTTCATTGCTGACCGTCTCAACTACCGCATCCGCAAAGTGGATACAGCTGGGATTATCACTACAGTTGCTGGCGATGGCACAGAAGGCTTTAGTGGTGATGGTGGTTTGGCGACGGCGGCGCAGCTAAATTGGCCGTTTGGCGTGACCGTTGACAGTGCGGGCAACCTGTTCATTGCTGACTTTGACAACGACCGCATCCGCAAGGTGGATACGTCTGGGATTATCACTACAGTTGCTGGCGATGGCACAGAAGGCTTTGGTGGTGATGGCGGTCCTGCTACGGCAGCGCAGCTAAGGAATCCGATTGACGTGACCGTTGACAGTGCCGGCAACCTGTTCATTGCTGACCAAATCAACCACCGCATCCGCAAGGTGGACACAGCTGGGATTATCACTACAGTTGCTGGGACCACACGAGGCTTTGGTGGCGATGGTGGTTTGGCGACGGCGGCGCAGCTAAATCGTCCGTATAGCGTGACCGTTGACAGTGCGGGCAACTTGTTCATTGCTGACTTTGGTAACAACCGCATCCGCAAGGTAATTCCTGTAAGCGACCAAACCATTACCTTCACTGCCCTAGCTAACCGAACCTATGGCGATGCCATATTTACAGTAAATGCCACAGCCAGTTCAGGTCTAGATGTCAGCTTTAGCTCAGCTACCCCCACAGTCTGCACAACAAACGGTACAGACGGTGAAGACATCACCTTAGTTACAACAGGCACCTGCACCATCAACGCCAATCAAGCAGGTGATGCTAACTTCAACGCTGCCCCTCAAGTTCAACAAAGCTTTACGGTAACTCCTAAAGCTCTAACCGCAACAGTAGACGACCAGTCGCGCATCTTTGGTGCTGCCAACCCTACCTTCACAATTACCTACACAGGCTTTGTTGGGGCTGACATAGCCACCGATTTGGATAGCCTTGCCATCGCTACCACCACTGCTGACGCAACAACGCCAGCTGGCACCGTGCTAATCACCTGTGATGTCACTAGCTTTACTGATACCAACTACACGTTGGCAGCAGGTGACTGTGCTGCTGGTACCTTGACCATTGGTACGGTTGCCCTGACCATTACAGCAGAAGATGTCACATTCGTCTCTGGTGATCCAGTACCTATGTACACAGTGACTTACAACGGCTTTGTAGGTGCAGATGATCCTTCTGTTTTGGGTGGCACCTTAGACATTACAGATGATACGGGTGGTGACTACACCACACTTGGTGTGTTTACACTCACTCCTAGTGGGCTAACGTCAACAAATTATGCCATCACTTTTGTACCCGGCACACTTACGATTGTGCGTAACCCTATCACCCAAGCTCCAGACATCCAACTTAGAGATGGCAACAGCACAGCCGCAGATAGCATTACCTCAAACGGTCTAGTCCCACTTTCCTACGGCAGCTTCAAGCGCAATCAAACCGTCATCCTTGACTACCTCGTGAGAAACCCTGGAGCTAAAACCTTAGACCTAGGTGAACTCACGCTACCTAGCTTCATGAGTGTTGAAGGTGATGCCCTCCCCGAACGCCTAGCTAGCTTTGAAAGTGCCTTGTTACAAGTTCGCGTTGACACCTCAATCGCAGGCACCCTAACAGGCCAAGTGAGCCTAACTAGCAACGACCCAGATGTGAATGAAAAGCCCTTCACATTTGATGTTGTCATTACCATAAGTAATGAACCTGCCAATGCTGTGTATGTGTTACCGGGGGTTGACTTAGCAGACGTAACCGTACGTCCTAACCAACAAAACGTACCCATCTACAGTGCCAAATTGCAGGTGCCAACAGGCTCAGTCGCTGTCACACTGAACGCATTAAGCCTAACCGCAGATAACCTACCCGCACTCAGCAGTGTTCAATCCTTGACGCTCGTTATTGATGGGGGCACTAGAGGTATACGGGACTCACGAGATGTTGTGCTTGCCACGGTAGATGGCCCCAGCACAGATACCATCACGTTTACCTTTCCAGAGCGAACGCTACAGCCCAACTTACCCTTGTGGCTACTTGTAGTCGCGGATTTTTAGGGACAGACTGACGATTACCTAAGGACGCTGGGGGAATACGTTAACCGCATCAGTTTTGATAGTGGTAGCTAGTTCCCCTAGTACCGTCTGTGTGAGGTTTATGAGTTATTTAACCCATAAGGGCAAATATCCGTGCAGTTTGTCATACAACTGTAAGGCAAAAAACTCCGCACAATGCTGCTATGTACGTGCAGCTATTAGGGAAACCTGTGGCGTAATCTGACACAGAACACTACGAACTCCCCGCTGAATTGCCACTTTTTTTGGTAAGTTTTTTGGCGGCACATGGCACGTGGTTAAGTCGGCGTGAGGTGTTGGCGGTGTTTTACCCTGGTGAAGATGAGACGTCCGCCCGGCACCGGCTAAGCCAACTTATGTACCGCATGAAAAAGCAGCCTTATTGGCAAGGGCTCGAGTCCAACACTCACAATGTACGGTTTACAGGCCAGAGTGATCTGGCTGCTTACCATGATGCGTTTGCCCAAGGCGATTGGGCGGCAAGTTGTGAACGCTATGGTGGTCCTTTACTAGCAGACGCACCAACCTCTGCGTGGCCGCAGTTTGAAGATTGGCTCGAGCAAGAACGTAACGAGTTAACCCGCAGTTTTGTAGATGCGGCTATGCTGCACAGTACACGCTTGCTACAAAGTGGCACAGTTGAGCAGGCAGCTAGCTTGCTCGAGCGTGTGCTGGTTGTAGACAGCCTCAACGAAGACGCTTTGCGGCAATACCTTGGGATTGCCCCTAAAGTAGGTCAACAAGCGCTTGCCCTTGAATACTTTGAGCAGTTTAAAGCGCAGCTCGAGCGCGACCTGGGTACGCACCCACTAGCGGAAACAACCCGCCTAGCAGAACATCTTTGGCAAGACCTTAAACAGCATAAAAAATCTACTGCGCCACCAGCGGCTGCATCTGGTACTACAACTTGTCTAGCGCGCGGATACGTTCACAACACACCAGAAATACTTACGCCGTTTGTAGGGCGGCAGCTTGAACTGGCACAACTAACTAACTTGCTCGAGCAACCAGACACCCGTTTACTAACCCTACTTGGCCCTGGTGGCATGGGCAAAACGCGCTTGGCGTTGGCACTCGCCAAACAACAAGCTGCTAACTACGCTCAAGGCGCTGTGTTTGTACCCTTGGTTGATGCCAGCTCGGTAGCCGCTGTGCCAAGCGTTGTGCTACGTACGCTAGGACTTACTGCAGATGCCAAAGAAGACATCACCACACAAGTGCTGGACGTTTTGCGTGACAAACATCTTCTACTCATTTTTGATAACGCTGAGCATGTGCTGGAGGGTGTTGCGTTTATCCAGAAGTTGCTTGATGCTGGCGATCAACTTGATGTTCTGGTAACCTCGCGTGAGCGGCTGAACGTACGTGGCGAGGATCTTTTTGATGTTCAAGGCTTAGCCGTTCCTGATGCGTCAGAAGCAAGCTTAGATACCCTAGGTGACGTTGATGCCGTGCGCTTGTTTGTACGCAGTGCGCGCCGCATGGACTCGAGCTTTAACGTGAGCCGGAGCAATCAGGCCGATGTCCTGCGCTTGTGCCAACAGGTTGCTGGCATGCCGTTAGCGCTCGAGCTAGCTGCTTCTTGGTTGCGGCTTATGAGCGTGACAGACGTTGCTGGCGAGCTAGCCGAAAGTGTCAAAGATTTAGACAGTGAGTACCACGACCTACCAGCACGCCACCAGAGCTTGGAAGCAGTGTTTGATCATTCGTGGCAGCTATTAAGTTCTAGCGAGCAAGATTTGCTGATGCAGCTTGCGATATTTCGTGGGGGCTTTCAGCTCGAGGCCGCCAAAGCTGTCACGGGTGCAAGTTCGCGCGCTTTAATGCGCCTACTCAACAAATCTTTTTTACGCCGCAGTGCTTCAGGGCGGGTGAGCTTTTTAGAAGTGCTACGCCAATTCGCTGAGGTTGAACTAAAACGCCAGCCAGAGCTGTATCAAACATCACAGCAACGTCATGCTAGCTACTTTGCAGAGCGGGCTAGTGCAAATGTGCCGCTTATTGAAGGTAGCCGGCAACAAGCTGCCGTGTTTGAACGCATGGACGACGACCTCGAGAACTACCGAGTTGCTCTTAGCTGGGCCACAGCTCAGCAAGATACTGCCTTAGGCTTTCAACTCATCTACGGATTGGGCTATTTTTGGCAGAGCCGAGGCTATCTTCAAGAAGGTGTGACGAATATTGAGGCACTTCTTGCTATGGACAGCTCCGTGCCAGTCTCGAGCTTACAAGGACGGGCCATACTTCACCAAGCTATATTGACAGGTGACCTAGGTGAGCTCGAGCAAGCCAAGCGCCTTTGTATGCAGTGCATTGATATGGCGCGTAACTTAGAGGATGAGATACTTCTAGGGCGCGCCCTATGTAGTCTAGGTGTCCAAGTTCATCTACTTGATGAGGACGAAGACGCGCTCAGCTTATTTCAAGAAGCTGTCACATTACAAAGAACAACACATGATGGCTATGGACTGGTTAACAGCCTCAACGAATTTGGTGTTGGGTTGTGCCGATTAGGGCGCTTTGAAGAGGGTAAAGCCGTGTTTGAAGACTGTCTAGCTCAAGCGCAGGCATTAGACAACAAACAATTTATGGCCTATGCGTTTAATAACTTAGCTGCTGTGGTCAACATGATTAGTAGTGATGACTGGGCGCAGGTGCGTGCTTATGATGAAGCAGCCCTCAAGTTAAAACAAGAGCTTGGTGATCGTAGGGGACTGGCGGTGTCTTATGGGAATCTATATCTTGCGTCCAGTCAGGAAAATGATTATGCAGCAGCATGTAGTTACTTAGCCAAAGCTTTACAACTAGCCTACGAGTTAGGCAAACAACCCTCTGTGTATGCATTTTTGTTCTATACCTTAGACACTGCTGTGCGTTATCAAGCGTGGAAATTAGCGGCAATGTTGACGGGTGTAGTTAATAGCCGGCGTCTAGAAACATTTACTGCAACGATCAACCCAAAACGTTTTGAAGAAATTCTCGGCAGATCTTCGGATGCTTTAAACAAACATTTAAACGACGTTCGGTTACGTCAACTTACCCTTAAAGGACAAACCCTACCTATACATGAGGTTGTGAGCCAAGCCTTGACTTGGCTCGAGACACAAGCTTCACAAGATCAATCTAAGCAAAGTAGTACAGACAGGTTAGTAGTCCACAATTGAGGCTAGACAGTAACGCGCCTAGCCACCCACAGGTCCAAAAATCGTCCCCCGCATTTCCATAGGTTGAGCAAGTAGCACAAGGCCGATGGCTGTAAACACCAATACGTAAATAAGCATGGGCCACATGGCGATGACACCGCGCTCGAGCCCGTAGTCTCGCAGACTAATCTTCACCGTGACCCACATGGCAAGTAACCCATACACCCCGGTGATGCTTGCTGTGATGGGGAATAGCCATGCATTCGGCACCATTCGCGCTAAGCGCCAATTTGGGTCGAGGTTGGCACCTCTGTACCAAAAAAAGTGCTCAAACACAGGGATAATGCTCAGTGCGCCTGTTAAAAAGTGAAATAAATAGTGCGCTGTCCAAAAGCCAAAGCCAAGCGCCACGACAACATAACCCCAGCGCAAGACGGCCTCAGCTAGACTAACTTGCTCTTGAGGTTGCTCTCCTTTGCCCAATACATCGGCAAAGTGTGCTGTTGTAAAGGTGACAGCCAAACCAACAACGGTGACAAGGGTAAAAAGTAAACCCAGCAGAAGTGCTTCGTTGTAAGTGTTTAATGTCTCAGCGAGCCATTCTGCAAAGGCAAAAAACGGTGTAATCATTGCAAGGGCATTAAGCAGTCCCCACGAGGTTAAGCAGATAGCCATGACCATCAAGGCAAATTTGCCGCGCTGTTGCCAAGGGGAATGTGTCCACTCCCATAGAGGACTCCGCACAGTGAGCGCGACATTGTCATAGGGACAGGCTCGTAAGCAGTTAAAACACATCGTACAGTCCATGTTGGACTGCATGGTGGGTACAAACAGATTGGTTTCACAGCCAGGAAAGTTGCCGTTACCATTGGGGTTAACAACCTCAGCTAAAGGGATAAAGGCAGATTGAGATACGTTCTCTGCCTCTTGCTCAGATGTGCCTGTGTGACGCCCGTGCAAACAGGGTTTCTCTGTACACGTTCTGCAGACATCGTGATTAACAGCCGTGATTTGGGTAGGTGAGGCGCTGGCAAACATAAAGTTAAACTGACCTAATGGACATAGGTATTTGCAGAACGTGCCCTTAGGAAAGAGGGTATCAACGAGCAGAGCAGCGCCAAAATAGCCTACAACGAGCCACGCGGTAAGCCAAGGACTCGCCCACAGGTCAAAGTATTCATACGAAAAGAAAAAAAACAGCAAGATAATGGCAGCAAGGTATTTATTTTTGAGGAACTTGGGGTAGCGCAGTTTGAAGGGGAGGAGGCGCTCGAGCCGCATCGACACATGGCGCGTGAGCATCAGCGGGCAAGCGGCGCAAAACGCATTCCCAAAGACAGCCAATGCGATGACCACTAAGCCCCGGTAATGGAGCCACACACTGACCGTCGCCATGTTGCGCGGTGCTAGTTGTCGACCCGTGAAGCCATCAACTACAGCTATAAGCGAAAGTACCAGCAAAGGAATTTGAAAGACAAGGCGGCTGTACTTCCAGCGCACAAAACGGTGGATGCCTAAACGGCGTAGTAAGTCTGGCCCTTTGGGTTGCGCAACGATGGGCGTGTAGCTTGGCTGATACGTAGGTAAACCCGTACGCGTGGGTTTGCTGCTGTGAATCAAGGGTAAATCTCCTTGCCTCGGGAAAAAAGTCGTTTGCTGAAGGGTATATCAGTAACGAATAGTGTAGTTGATGGCATCTTGGTTACTAGATACTGAATTAGCTTATGAACCACCGAAAAATCATCCTGAATTAAATACATTTTTAGATTGAGGTTGCTTGGGCATCAAGTACCGTCTGTCACGACAAATTACTGTTCTAAGGTTGTCGGGTTTTTATATCTGTACTGTGGGTTAATATCTTCAATTTAGGGTAGCCTACTTACATGAATGCTGCCAAGGGAAGTTTGTCGCTGCCTATAATGCTTTTAACTGTAATCAACGAGGTTTGTTGATGGCACAAGACTTGTACAAATGTGCTAAGTGTGGGCGAACCTATCCAGCAGACGCGCGCGTGTGGGCTTGCAAATGTGGGCATTATTTGGACGTGCAACAACATGATCCTTTTGATAAAGATGATGTTGATAGCCTCGAGCCCTCCCTATGGCGTTACCGTAAAGCTTTGCATCTAGATGGCTCACCAAGTATTTACTTTCGGGAAGGTAGAACGCCACTGCTCGAGCGAACTTGGGACGGCCTCGACCTTCACTTTAAAGTAGATTTTTTGATGCCCTCAGGTTCGTTCAAAGATCGTGGTAGCGCGCTCATGATGAATCGTTTGGCTGAACTTGGTGTGGATGACGTGGTAGAAGATTCTTCGGGGAATGGTGGCGCGTCCATTGCGGCGTATGCTGCCGCTGCCGGAATGCGCTGCCGCATTTTTGTGCCGGCTACCACCAGCGAAGGCAAACGCGCCCAAGTTCGCGCTTATGGGGGCACCATCGTGGCGGTTCCGGGTAGCCGTGACGACACGGCGCAGGCCGCTCAAGATGCTGCTCGAGATACAACACGGGCTTCTTTCTATGCAAGTCACAATTGGTATCCTCTCTTTCCTGAAGGTGTTAAAACAGTTGCCTTTGAACTGTGGGAAGACTTTGACTACCACGCGCCTGCTGCCGTGCTAGTGCCAACCTCGTACGGGAGTAATTTGCTGGGCTTGTACCGAGGATTTTCGCAGCTTTTGGCGGCGGGTGCTATTGATAAGATGCCCCAACTGTTTGCCTGCCAAGCTGCTAATTGTGCGCCCTTACACGCGCTACACACAACAGGCTCTGCAGATATAACACCCCAACCCACCATCGCTGAAGGCATCGCCGGACGTAATCCTCTGCGCAAATCTGAGATGCTAGCGGCCCTAACCAACTCTGCTGGCGGAACGGTTGCTGTACCTGAAGACGACATTGCTGAGGCTGTCATGAGCTTTGCGTGCTCGAGCGGCCTATTTATTGAACCCACCTGCGCGGTTGCTCTTGTGGCGGCTAAACAACTTGCGGCTGCTGGACGCTTGCCGGATGGGCCCATCGCTGTCATCTTGACAGGGAATGGACTTAAAACGGTATCAACCATGATGCCTTTCTTGATGTCAGATGATGCAACGTCTGCACAAGTATCAATTGCACAAGCGTCAAACGAGATTGCAGATGCCTAGGCTCGAGGATGTCGTGAGTGACGCATTGGGGTGGCTCGAGCACACTATCAGCCTAGATTCTCAAAACCCACCAGGCAATGAGCAAGCTATGGCAACCTACATCGCTGACAAGCTTCAGACGATGGACGCTGAGGTTGACATGCAGATGGTGTATCCCCAGCGCCCTAACGTCTTGGGACGGTTTCACTTTGGTGACGGACACGTCCCAAATAGTCCAACACTTATGCTGCACGCTCATACCGATACAGTTCCTGTAGCTGTAGGCGGCCCGCGTGATTTGCTAACGCCTAAGCACGAGGCTGGCAAGCTTTACGGGCGCGGTGCCTGTGATGACAAAGGACCGCTCATCGCCATGCTCGCTGCCTGCTATATTGCCCAGCAAAACTATGCGGATATGCTGGCAGGGACGCTTGTACTAGCTGCGGTGATGGGCGAAGAATCGGGTGGTCATGGCTCTGTGTATTTGGTTGAAAATAGCCCCCTTCCAAATTACGTGATTGTGGGTGAACCGACGCAGCTCACACCTGTTCTGGGTCACAAAGGCTCGTATCGTAAGCGATTTAGGTTTCGGGGGCGGGCAGCGCACTCGAGCAACCCTCAGAAAGGTGTGAACGCGATTACCCATGCAGCCGCGTTTGTGCTCGAGGTAGAGGCTTGGAACAAACGTTTACAACATCACCACAATCCGCTGTTTGGTGCTCCGGTTGTCAGTGCTAATGTTATCGCGGGTGGCAACAAACTCATCACCATTGCAGATGCCTGCTATGTAGATGTTGATCGCAGGCTTGTACCAGGTGAAACTGAGGCTAGTGTGGGGCGAGAGGTTGAGGAAATAGTCACGAACTTGCGTGCCCGTTTTTCCGAGCTAGATGTGAAAATCAGCGACTTAAACATGGGCAAAGCGCCTGCCCAATTACCCGCTGACCATGTGCTAGCTCAAACCTTAAAAACCTCTATCGAGACAGTTAGCCAGAAGCCCACAGACTTTGCGGGCTATCCTGCTGGTACCGACATGACATTTTTTTCAGCAGCAGGCGTGCCGGCTATTATCTTTGGCCCTGGTAGCCTCGAGCACGCCCACACTGCTTACGAACACATCGACATTCATGAATTTCAAACGTCAATTGAGATTTACCTCAAGGTCATTTGCAACCTGCTTGCCAAATACTGAGTGCCTCTCAACTGATGTCAAAACTTATAGAAGCTAGTCCTGTGGTGCAAACGGATTGCTGTAGCGTTCGTCGGTCACAAACGACTCATCGGTCAGAGCATGTAAAAAGTCTAGCAGGCCTTGGCGTTCTTCGTCATTGAGGCTAAAACCTTGCACAAAGCCGTCTTTGTGTCGGTTGAGGCTGCCGTCGCCAGCGTGCTCACCATCTTCAATGACACGCCCAGCGTTTTCGTAAAAACTGATGACCTCTTCTAAGGTTCGTGCGCTGCCATCGTGCAAATACGGCGCGGTTAACGCGACGTTCCGCAACGAGGGCGCACGGAATTTGCCCATGTCGCTAGGCTCGCCGGTGTGCTCAAAAAGGCCAGTATTAGGGTGCGGATAGCCACCTTCGCCGTCGATGTTGTAGAGCCCGGTGTTGTGAAACGGGCGCTCTGCAAAGGCAAGGTTGGCATGGTTAAGCGACTGCGTAAAATTAAAACTGCCGTGGCAGTGGTGGCACTCGAGCCGCTCCGACAAAAACAAGTTCATACCCAAACGAGCTGAGGCGCTCATTGCTTCGCGGTCGCCGCCGTAGACAAATTGGTCGTAAGTGCTATTACCTGAAATCATGCTGCGCACAAATGACGCTAGTGAATTAACGATGTTGTCAATACCGACCGGAGTTTCATCATCTGGATAAGCATGAGCAAAAAAGTCAGCATAAAACGGGTCGCTAGCAAAGCGGTCTAAAATGTCGTCTTCCAAACCAGCCATACCAAGTTCAACTGGGAATTCGCCAAACATAGGGACCAAAATTTGTTTCTCGAGCGTCACCAATGTCGGGTTTGACCAGGTTTGTGTACCGTTGTAGACGGCATTGGCTAAATGCATAGAATTGCGTGAGTGAATCTCGCCAGTTGAGCCTACCGGGACGCTGCGCCCATCTGCAAAGGCAAACGCTTGAATATGACAGCCTGAACACGACATGGTGCCATTACCAGAAAGGCGCGTGTCGTAAAACAAATAGCGCCCTAACTCAACTTTGGCTTCGGTCATGGGGTTGTAGTCAAAGACTTTGGGTGGCGGAAAGCCAGCGGGCAAGTCCCATATGTAATCTTGATTATTTAGCTCAAAAATGCCGAGTGCGTCTGCGTCAAGGTTGGTGGTCGCAACAAAATTGAGGTTGGTTTCCTCGGTTACTACGTTGCTATCAGTTAAGGCATCATCTTGTGTTGCCGACACCAGTTGACTACCAAAGGCGGTCAACAATATCAACATCACAGCGCTTATAAAAAGCCAACTTATGTGTTTGAGAACAGGGTACTGCATGTAAGTATCCTTTGTCTAAATTGGTCTAAACATATTTAAAGGGTGGTTTATCGTCAACATGGGGAAGTCAGTAAGTGATGCTTACATCATCAGGCTAGATCGTAGGTCCTAAATGAACCTGACTCTAGTTTAGCGTGACATACATCAACATGTCTGTGAGGGCTGTCAGGATGGCTCGAGCAAGCCGGTGAGGTAGGCTCGAGAACAATTAACCCACCTCACGTTCATCAAAAATTACTCAGCCTTAAACTACTCAGCCTTAAACTACTCAGCCTTAAACAAAAGCTGCCCGCTGCACACGCCGTCTTCACAAAGGCCGGTTTCTTGTGACAAATCAAAGCCTTGCAAAAAGAGTGCTTCGCAGTCAGGGTCAGCCGGGCCGGACATGCACCCGGGAGGGGCAAGCTCTAAGGACTGACCTACGTCAGACGCGCTTAAAAGCGAGCCAATATCTGCCACGATGATGTTTTCAGCTGGATCAAAGCCGTCTAGCTGAACGGTCACGCGGTTGGGCCTCATGCAGGCTTCAGCAGGGGGCATCACGGCTTCGTCGGCCATGCAGCCGGTGCTGCCGAGGTGTAAAAACCACGCGGGAACGTCTTCGCCTGCACCTGCACCCACCATGTCAATGCGCGCAAACTTGTAGCCGCCACGCCAGTTCCACCACATGGGCGTTACATTAAGCGGTGAAGGTGCTGTGCCAGCATCAATGTGGTTGAGGTCTTCAGGCACGCCCAGGTCAAATACCAGCGCAGTGTAGGCAGCCGCAGGAATGCTGCCTGTCACAGTTGCGTTCATAGCGCTGTTGCCGTTACAGAGTCCAGACGCATCCTCAAAGTCCAAAAGAGCTACGTTATCAGTTTGCCAGACGCTGTCTTGAGTTAGCTCGAGCATCACCAGCTCGCCACTTTCGGTGAGCATCCCGACATTCGACACATAAAATCGCAAGTCGGTAAATTCAATGGCAGCGTCCGTTGTGCCAACGCCTTCGTACGTCACGCTGCAAGAGGCAAGTTCGTCGTTTACGCGGGCGTCAAAGGTGAGGGTCACATCGTCCATTTGCGCGTGAGCCAAGCTGAGTAGAGCTGTAAGTGTAATAACTGTGATTAAAGACAAGTGGTTCATAAATGTACCTTTCATAATCAAAAACTGAGATGTGTTTTGCATCAGATAATTCATAAGATTATTCGTGAGGCATGGGCTGGGTTGATAAAACGCCCGTTGCTGCCAGCACCGTGACTAGAAGCACAGCTTCGTAACGAAGTGTGCGGATGAGTGGATGATGGGTCGGAGATGCTTTGATGTCATCAGAACTCAAAGATTGCTGACGCTGGAACGCCGGCAAAAAAATCCAGCGATTAGCCGCCGCGATCATCAGTGTGATGAGCACAAGCCCCACCTTGATAAGCAGCGACCAGCCGTACGAGGTTGTTACCAAGGTGTCAGCGCGGTTGATGTGCAACCTTGCCGATAAGATACCCGTCAGCATTAAAACTGCAACAGCACCGAGCCCAAGTTGAGATAAGCGGTTTATGCCTGTTAAAACGTGGTTGTGAGGCGTTGATGTTTTTGAAGTTGAGTCTTTTGAAGTTGCGTCCTTTGAAGTTGAGGGTGTCGACGCTGTGGGCATAACCACAAACATCACCAAACCGCCTGCCCAACTTGCTGCTGCCACAAAGTGAAGCCAGTCGAGGGCAATTTCAGGTCGGCCGCCCATAGCTGCTGCGTGGCTGATGGCGCTGAAGGTGAGTAAGAGGAGGCTAGCTGATATTCCCATCACAAGCATGTTGACAGCTCGAGGCAGACGCGTTGACGATAAGCTCACTGCCAATGTAAGTGTCGCCCCCAAACGCCACCACAAAGCAAGTCCATGACGGGTGCTTTGCAAGTAGTTCCAAACAAGTTCGGTAGTTGCATACCCCAAAATTGAACTGATGGTGGTCACAACATCCAACACGCTAGCAGCTAAAAGCATTCCCGCAAACACCCACGTGAGGATGACTTGCGGGCGGCTTACGCGCATGTCAGCGAGCAAATACATACGCACGACAACAAGCCCTACAAGGCCAACAGCACTTGTCAGCATGATTGTTTTGAGAGTTGCGTTAAGCCACATCATCGAAAAACCTCGTTAGTGTGTAGGTTTATTGAGCAGCATCTTGAACGACAAAGGTTATAAAGTCTTGGCTGGTATGTGTGTCTACAGATAAAATGCGCCACAAAAGCGCGTAGGCGCCGGGTTCAAGATCGGGTAGCTCGAGCACAACCTCAGCGCTTTGGCCTTCGGTAGCCGTGGTTGTTTCAATCATTGAATCCAAACCTAGATTGAAGTGCGTCATCATCATGCCTTTGGCGGTGGCAGCTAAGACGTCTGGCTCAGCATCTGCAGGAACATCTAGCAGATGCAACTCAAACACGCTGAACATGGTTTCAACAGCCTCACCAAAGGTCAAGACAATTTGCTCGGGGGCGTCTATGGTTGTGCCATTTTCCGGTGTTGAAGCTTCTAAAAATGCATGTGCAAAACCACTTTGAACGCTGATGAGGAGCATCAAAGATAATAAGAGTTTAGTCATCTAAAACCTCAACCTCAAAGCTCGCCTGTTCGTTGATTCCGCCCTCGAGCATGACATCAAGTTGCCATATGCCGGTCATCAAAAACTCAATGGGTGCGCTGTTAGAGACAGGCTCAAAAGAATCAGTCACAAAGTCGTCGTAGTGACGGTGCTCGAGTTCTAGCACGTCATCATCTGTCATGTGGATCATGCCAACCATTTCGCGTTGCACGGTGTAGCGTTTGTGGATGTTGTCGCCACCTGCAAAGGCTGTCACAAACACTTCGCTACGGCCATTACTGCCGAGTGCTGGCGCAGGTGCAAACACCACGCGAATGTCACTACCTTGGTCGGTTGTGCCGCCGTACATGCTTATGGGCGTCGTCATGTTGTCACTAGCGAGTGTCCAGATGCCATCTGCAAAATCGAAACTGATGAGAGTGCTCGAGCAGTCAAGCATGTTGCCCTCGTAGCTTGCGCCGCTTGGACTCGTGAGGGTGAGGCTGTCTGGATTAGCACAGTCACTTTGAACAAGTAGTTGACTCGTGCCAGTGGCATCAATTAAAGGTGAGATGTTAAACGCAACACCATCTGCCATCACCGTATTGGCGCGCTTGCCGTCATCATCGCTGTGGTGGTGGTCGTGACTCATATCGTGGTCGTGACTATCATGGTCATGCGTGTGACCTTCATCAGGAGCATGGTTGTGACTGTGCTCATGTCCGTCGTGCTCATGTGCGTGCTCGTCTGCATGGTCATGTGTATGGGCGTGGTCGTCACCGTGATCGTGATCGTCATGACTGTGACCATCGGGGCTGTGATTATGGTCATGACCACCACTTGCTTGAGCAAGTAGGGGAGTTGAGTCAGGTGCGTGTTGCGCAAGGGATAACCCCAGCAACACCACACACATTGCTAGAACGTGTCGGTACACTGCGTTCCTCCATTGAACTCAATAGGATATTGTGCAGCTATCAACAAGCTACAAATAGGCACTATCTTGATTAAAAATATTTTGTGAATGTACGCGAGCGGGTGGAAAGGGTGTGGCTCGAGCGCAGCCTAAATCATCAATCTAAATGTATTAAATAGGGTGATGACCTAACTAATGCTGCACG
>JBCCBI010000072.1:0-16184 GCA_039034155.1 Deinococcota bacterium
CGACCTCACGATTATGAGTCGTGCGCTCTAACCAGCTGAGCTACATCGCCAAATATGTGCCTGCACCAGCTTAAAGCTGTGCGCCCAAAATTATAAGCGCTACCTTTCCCTATTGCAAGCGCAGGTGAGCAGGCATCGGAATACTATCAGCGCTTGGGCCCAAGCCACCTCACACTATGCTTTTTGATGAAGGTACCCCCCTAGCAAGACAAGATATTTCGGTACACAATGAACAAGTGCCGCATTTGCCTCTACTTAAATTGTGTCAACTTGCCATCGTTGCATTTGTGTTTCTTGTTGCAACTGCTGAGACGCCTCCCTCACCTAATGAAAGCAGTGTAGACGAACCCGTAAGCTTACACGTAGCGGCTGTTCTCCCCCTTACAGGTCGCTATAGTCAACTTGGGCAAGCGCAAGCCCGCGTTCTAGACGCATACGTGCGCCGCCTTGACACTATTTACAATATTCCTGTTGAACTCAGCATCCATGATGACGGTTCAGATGCAACCCAAACCATCAGCCTAATTGATGAGCTGGACAGTGCGCACGCCGTCATTTGTTGTAATCACGAAAGTGTTGCGCGAGACGTCTTACGAGCCCAAAGTGATGCCGGCATCGTCGTGATGACGCTTGCACCCTTTGAAGACATCGGTCAACTTGGCTTGCTACCTGCCTGGACATTCCCCTATTGGTTTTTTACAGTTGTGCCAGATGAGCGTGTGTTGCTGCGGGCAATGCTCTTAGACATGTCCGACCGAGGCGTCCAAACTATCGGATTTATGGGCCTAGCAGGTGACTTTGGGGAGGCTGCCGTCACAGCCTTTGAACGTATGCTTGCTCCTGGCAGTATGCGGGTGATTGTAACTGAGCGCTATCCACCAGATATTCGCATACTTACACCCGAAGCGCTTTGGGTGGCGACGCGGCAGCCGTCTGTGGTGATGGTGTGGGGGCTTGCCGTTGACACGCGGGTTGCACTAGACGCACTCGAGCGGCGCGGGTTTGAACGGGCAGTCTATGTAAACCCCAATGTGTATACCCAGAGCGGGCTTGCCATCACCAGCTTTGAGGGTGTGCGTACCGTACTGGACAATGTAACAGCTGAAAACTGGCGACGCCCAGCAGCACTGCAACTACGCTTAACAACCGGGGAGCGCAAAGCGACAAGTGCTCATACATGGGATGCGATGATGGTGCTCGAGGAAGCCTTCCGCTCAGCTCTAGCAGGTGGCAACCCAGCAGAGGTGAATGACTTCCGCCAGCGCGTCCGCGAAGGGCTCATTAGCATGCCGCCTGTTGCTGCAGCCACTGCCACCTTTGACTACACCGAGGACGACCATGTTGGCATCATCCCGCGCTCATTGGTCATTGTTGAGGTACAAGACGGCGTGCTTACACCACTAACCTTACCCGCATCATCACAATAGCTTTGCCCGATGACATCTTAATTGAGGTTAGTTAGCGCAATCTTATTCATCAAGGCACGTTTACAAGACGCTGACTCGCTAAGCTAGTACGTGAGCTAGGCCACTTACTGCCGTATAGCTTCAATCGTAATTTTATTTAGCCTTGTGCGACTTAGTTGATAAGAACCAATTTTCGTAATTCATATGAGATGTTGTTCGATGACTTGACAATGCATTTCTCAATTTTTTGTATAAGAATACGATGTGACGTGAATATATTCTTTCCTTTTTTAGAAAATTCTCTACTTCAAGGAGTTAACCTATGTGTGGCATTGTTGGTTATGTAGGACACCGCCAAGCAGCAGATGTACTTTTGGACGGGCTCAAGCGGCTCGAGTATCGCGGCTATGACTCGGCTGGGGTGGCAATTGCCCCTGAACTTCATGCGAGTAACCTCAACGTCATCAAACGTGCAGGTAAACTTGGCGTGCTAGCAGATGCCGTGTCTGAAACACCACTCACAGGCACGCTCGGCATGGGTCACACGCGCTGGGCAACGCACGGTAAACCCAATGACGTGAATGCCCATCCGCACGTGTCTAAAGACGGCAAACTGGCCGTCATTCACAACGGCATTATCGAAAATTATTTGCCGTTGCGCGAAGCACTTCAAGCCAAAGGCTACGAGTTTGTGTCCGATACCGACACGGAAACCGTGCTTTACTTAATTGAAGAAGTTTATAAAGGCGACTTGCAAGCGGCCGTTCGTGCTGCTCTCGCCCAAATTCAAGGTGCTTACGCGCTAGTAGTGTCCCACGTGGATCACGACATGATTGTGGCAGCACGGGCCACTAGCCCGCTGGTGATTGGGCTTGGTGAAGGTGAAAACTTTTTAGCGAGCGATATTCCCGCGCTCCTTCCCTATACCCGCGACGTGCTGTTTTTGGAAGATGGCGAGATGGCACTTCTCACCAAGCAGCGCGTCATCATTACCGACTTTGCAGGAAAAGTGCAAACCCGCGAACCTGCCGTCATTGACTGGGACGCTGAAGAAGCTGAGAAGGCCGGTTTTGATCACTACATGCTCAAAGAAATTTTTGAGCAGCCCAAAGTCCTGCAAGACACCTTTGGCGGGCGCTTTGCAGGCACGGGTGATGACATCCACTTAGAACTTAACCTCAACCCACAGGACATTGACCGCGTGGTCATTACCGCTGCCGGAACCGCCTACTATTCAGGCTTGGTTGGGGAATACCTCATCGAGAAGCTGGCACGTATTCCAGTTGAGGTTGAGGTGGCTAGCGAGTTCCGCTACCGCGACCCGGTCATCAACGAGCGCACGCTTTGCATCGTCGTGTCGCAATCTGGTGAGACGATTGACACGCTCGAGGCACTTCGCGAAGCCAAACGACGCGGCGCACGCACGCTGGCGATTCTCAATGTGAAAGGTTCCTCTATTAGCCGCGATGTTGATGATGTTGTCTATATTCATGCCGGTCCAGAAATTGGTGTTGCTAGCACCAAAGCCTACATGGGCATGGTGGCGGCGTTTGAACTCTTAGCTATTTGGTTAGGGCGGCGTTTAGGAAAGCTAGATGAAACGCGTGCTAGCGAGTTGATTTATGCATTACGCCACACGCCTAACTTACTTGAGGCTGTGCTCGAGCAACGCGACACCATCGCCGAAATTGCCGAAGCCTTTAAAGGTCACAGTGACTACCTCTTTTTAGGGCGCGGCATCAACTTCCCAACCGCCTTAGAGGGCGCACTCAAACTCAAAGAAATCTCTTACATTCATGCAGAAGCTTATGCAACTGGCGAAATGAAACACGGACCCATCGCCTTAATTGATGACACTATGCCGGTTGTGGCAGTTGCTACGGCCTCGAGTCTCTATGACAAAACGGTCTCTAACTTGCAAGAAGTCAAAGCCAGAGACGGCATTGTCATTGCACTTGCCAACACCGGCGACACCACCATCCAGAAACACGCCGACTACGTGATTGAGGTTCCTGAAACTGACGAACTCATTTCACCGATGGTCAACGCTGTCGCCCTCCAACTACTTGCTTATGAAACTGCCGCTCGTCTTGAGCTTGATGTTGATCAACCGCGTAACCTTGCCAAAAGCGTCACCGTCGAGTAGCCTAGTCTAGATTAGCTAAAAAATATTTTCAATCATCAGCTGACATAGCCCAACATGAACAAAAGCGCCTGCGAGTTTTTTACAGGCGCTTTTGTATTGGTCGATATATCTGAGTTTGAGAGGCTTGGGACTCTTTTTCTTCCCCTCGCTATCTTCCTATTCCCTTACATCGCTTGCAACGATGCCAAACTGCGCGCAATCGTACGCTTCGGATCCTTTGGCGTATCGTGCTCCACGATGAACCACTCTACGCCAGCTGCTTCTGCCGCTGGCAAAATACTAGCAAAGTCTAAAGTGCCATGGCCAACGTCTGCCCAGCCGTCTTCGTCGGCATTTTCACCTTCTAGGGCGCGGTCTTTGACGTGCATACGGGTGATGCGCCCGCTGTATTTATCGAGCAGCATGAGCGGGTCGACCCCGGCGACGGCACACCAGCCTGTATCTAGCTCGAGCCCAATCTTGTCACCGGCATCTAGCATGTGCTCGAGCCCCAACTTGCCATCTAAGTCAACCATCTCAAAATTGTGGTGATGGTACATAAAGTTGCAGCCTTGTGCCTCACACGCTTCTGCAATGGCATTAAAGCGCTTGCCTAAAGCTTGCCATGTTGCTGCGTTTTGGTCATAAAGAGTATCTGGAATCCACGGTAAAAGGATAGTCGTGTTGCCAAGTGCTTTTTGATAAGCAATGGCGTTGTCTAGGTCATTTTCAAGTTGATCTAAAGGCACATGCGCCGAGGTCATGGTGAGGTTAAGCCCATCCAGCACAGCTTTTAGGTCTTCAGCAGGAATGTCTTTACTATAGACACCTTCAACGCCTGTATAACCAACCTCAGCGACTAGTTTGGCGAGGTCTCGAGGGTCGTCGGAGAGATGGCGGAGGGTGTAGAGTTGGACGGCAAACGGGGTTTTCATAAGCTTCTCCTAATATGACAAGAAGAGTCCAAAATGATACGCAATAGCTGCATTTACCTGATCCATGTAGCGGTCAGGTAGATGCGAAATAACATCACTTTTTATTTTTCTCAGGTCTACCGAACGCAATAGCTCAACTTGCAACTTACTGTCGTGTTGAAGTCCTGAAACGTCGTTAGGTATGAATACCTGATGCTCCCAGACATAGTCAATGTTGCTTGTCAGCGGTGCTACTGTGACAACACCGTAAAGTTTGCGTTCCGTTACAGCATTTAGAACATCATTACTGATAACTACTGAAGGACGCCGTTTATTGGGTTCTGCTCCTACAGCAGGTTCATAGTCAATAATACAGATATCGCCTTTCCTCACAACAAATTAGTTTCGGGCAAAATCCCATCACCTGATACAGAATCGAGAAGTTCAACCTCTTCAGAATTGATGTATTCTTCCATAGCTCGCTCATACTGATAGCTCATATCAATATTTTGTAATTCTTGAAGTGCGCGCTCAACGACCTCAGATTTTGTTTTGAGCTTGTAACGCGCTTTATAGCTCTCGATAAAATCAGCTAGCGGTTTAGCAATGCTCACACTAAGACGTTCAGATGGTATGGTTTTCATAATACGAATTGTATTACAAAGTATGTTCAGTGATCAACGTTAGTTGTGTATGCAAGTTGTCTCATCTTGACTATTTCACCTCACCTGATTTGAGTCCTTCTGGTAAACGTGCAGGACGTTCCACGGTACTTTGTACATCCAGGTAACGCCTTGCTTCAGCAGCTTCGTGAATGGTTTGCAGGGTGTCAACTACGTGGTACGCAAGGTTAGCACCAGCCCTTGCTGGGCGGTCATCTTGTAAGGACATAGCTAGGTCGGCAGCGCCTAAACCGCGCACGTTAGTGGTGTAGCCGTAGGCGGAATCAACGGCAACCTCTTGCCAGTCAGATTGGCCTTTTTGTTTTACGTAAATAGGTCCACCAAAGGTGTTGGGGTCAGGTACAACCAACGCGCCTTCATCACCATAAATTTCTATGTTGGGCAGTTTTGAGCCAATAATTTCCCCGCTGACAATGAGTGTAATAGCTTGCCCTGCATGCGTCTCGAGCAAGGCTGTGTTATGGATAGGCGCGCCAATGTCCAAACGCGTGCCTGCGTGCGGCTTACTGCCAATAATCCGCTCGGTGATACCAGTTTGGGTGAGCCCAACCGCAGATTTAATAGGGCCTAATAAGTTCACTAGGGCGTTAAGGTAATATGGCCCCATATCAAATAACGGGTGACCGCCATATTGAAAAAAGGAAAACGGGCTAGGATGCCACGCTTCGACTCCAAACCGCATCATAAACGCTGAGGCTGCCACGGGCTTGCCAATAACACCTTGGTCAATGAGCTTGCGGCAGGTTTGAATACCGCCTCCTAAAAACGTATCTGGCGCACAACCTAGACCCAGCTTGTTGGCGGCGGCGGTGTCTACCAGTTGTTTGGCATCTTCACGTTTGACTGATAGCGGTTTTTCACTGTAGACGTGTTTACCTGCGTTGAGCGCGTTTAAACTGACCTCGGCATGAACCATAGGTATAGTCAAGTTGATAACCATCTGCACGTCGTCATCTGCAAAGAGGTCGTCTACACTGTAGCCTTTGGCAATGCCGTGTTCTTGGGCTTTGGCATTTGCTCTAGGTACGTCAATATCGCTAATAGCGACTAAGTTGACCGCCTCAAACAAACTTAGGCCGCGCACGTAAGCATCGCTAATGTTACCTGCACCAATTAGACCGACATTCATTGTCTTCGTCATAATGTAAGATACATCGCTTTAACCGTACACAGCGTACATACATCACGATATACATGTGTAAAAAATAGTAATCACTTTACAAAGGAGCCTATGTTGACATCACTTTCTTGTATTAGCGCCAATTACGTTGCCCGCGAAGTTGGCTATCAAATGACTGAGGGCTGGATGCAAGGGGATGCTGCTACGCAAGCTGCGTTTCGCCCAATCTCGTCTTTTGCAGACAAATTTGACGAGCTTTTAACTGATGTTGCTGCGCTAGGCTTTACTGCCATCGACCTGTGGGGTGGGCACTTGCACCCAGATTGGGCCAGTGCTGAACACATTGAGATTGCCAAAGACCTGCTGGCCAAACATAAGCTCGAGGTCATCAGTTTAGCAACTTGGATTGGTTCTAAAGACAACCTCGAGCATGCTGCCAAACTTGCTAATGACCTTGGCGCAAGTTCCATCGGTGGAGGTTGCCCTGAACTTGCTACGTTTCGTACCGAGGCAGCCGCTATCCTCAAAAACTATGATGTGAAACTGGGGCTCGAGAACCACCCAGAAACTCACCCAGACGACATGCTTGCCCAAATTGATGGTGGCGCAGATGGTTACATTGGCACCGCTCTTGATACTGGCTGGTGGGCCACCCAAGGATTTAGCGCAGCACAGGCTATACATGACCTCAAAGATCACCTTGTTCACGTGCATCTTAAAGATGTTCAGGCGGTGGGCGCACACGACACCTGCCAACTTGGCAAGGGTGTAGCGGACATTCCAGCCTGTTTGCAAGCACTCCAAGATATTGGCTATACAGGCGTGCTCGCTATTGAACACGAACCTGAGACGTTTGACCCCACAGACGACCTACGCGCCAGCCGCGTGTACGTTGAAGATTGGATGAACCAACATGGCTAAGCCTCAAGAGCAACTTCGTATTGGCATTGTTGGTACAGGTAACATTGCTGGGCCGTATGTGAGTGACCTTAAAGATTCACAGCAGCTCGAGATTGCTGGTGTGACCGACGCATTTATAGACAAAGCTCGAGCCTTTGCTGATGAACACACCCTCAAGCTCTATGATGACTTAGGTACTATGCTCGCTGATGACAGTATCGACATTATCGTCAACCTCACCATTCACCACGCGCACTACGACATCACCAAGCAGTGTCTTGAAGCCGGCAAGCACGTCTACAGTGAAAAACCGCTGGCGCTTACTCACGCACAAGCCCAAGAACTTGTCCAACTAGCTCATGACAAAGGCTTGCGGCTGGGCGCATCACCGTTCACCTTTTTGGGTGAAGCCCAACAAACCGCCTGGCAACAACTTCGCTCAGGCGTGCTTGGTACCGTGCGTATTGTTTACGCTGAAGTGAACTGGGCCCGCATTGAAACCTGGCACCCCAACCCAGCGCCGTTTTACGACGTGGGGCCACTTTGGGATGTAGGCGTGTATCCGCTTACCTTGCTCACGGTCTTGTTTGGACCTGTTCGTAAGGTCACGAGCTACGGCACAACCTTACGCGCTGACCGTAAAACGCTAGAAGATGAGGCGTTTACCCTGTCTGGGCCAGATTTTTTGGTCTGTATGCTCGAGCACGCCACTGGTACTATCACCCGCTTAACCGCCAACTTTTACGTAAGTCACAGCAGCAAACAAGAAAGCGGCCTAGAACTTCACGGCGACGCCCAATCGCTTTTTTTATCGAGTTGGTTTCATCCGCACGCCAACGTAGAACTTGCGCCCTTTAACAAGCCTTATGAAAAGCTCCCTCTACACGCACCCGCACCAGACGATATCCGCTGGGGCACGGGCATTCGGGATATGGTGGACAGTCTTTTGCACGGCAAACCTCAACATACTTCAGGAGAACAAGCTGCGCATATTGTGGAGGTTTTGGAAGCGGCCTACAAATCAGTAGAGACAGGTGAGGCCGTTAGTGTGGGCTCGAGCTTCCCCCCACCTGAACCGCTTATTTAGATAATCTTGAGCAACACGTAACTTCTGCAACAAGATGGACGTTAAATAGAGGCAAGGGAATCATCTCTCAAATTTGGACGACGAACCTTCTGGTAGCAACGCTAACGCCAACTTCATGAAGCTAGCACCCGTACTGAGGTTAGTATCGTCTACAATGACTTCAGCTACACCAATTATTCTGATGATGCTTCCTGAAATAGCTTGCATCAGTTTATAACCTCTCACAAGACCTACCTCATAGCAACCGAAGGATGATTGCATTTATGACTAACTCAACATCTAACAACAAGCACTCATGCGCACATTGGCAAGGCTCGAGTCGTGCTCGAGCAACATGGCGCGCTGCCATCCTCCTCAGTTTGAGCCTGCTCATCACCGCTTGCTCCACAGACGATGACGGCCCTGGCATCATCATTGGCGAACGCTCCCTTAGCGGTGTGGTTTACGATGATGCCAACGCCAACGGCCGCCGCGATAGAAACGAACTTCCGCTAGATGACATCACCTTGTTCCTAGACAGTGACGAAGATGGCCGCCGCGATGCCAATGAGGTAAGTGTTCAAACTGACAGTAACGGGCGCTATGTGTTTGAAGGGTTGGAGTTTGGTGAGACGTACACCGTCTTGCAAGACTTACCCTTTGGCTGGCGCAATACGGACGGCGGTGGGTTTGTCATTGTTCAAGACAACACAACACACAATGGCCGGCTGGACAGTACAGCTATTACATCTTCTAAAACCCAGCTCGAGCCCAAAATTGTTGGCGGCGGTGACGCACAACTAGACGATTTCCCATTCATGGCAGTTATTGAGGCTGCCAGCGGCGGGACTCTATGTACTGGAGCACTTCTTACGCAAGGTGTGGTGCTCACAGCAGCGCACTGCTTTTTTGATAGCCTTGGCAACCTAGCGTCTCCCAGTGACTTGCGCGTGCGCACTAGCACTGCCACCTTAGAAACGCCAGAAGCCAGCCTCGGCGATATATTTACCGTGCGCCGCGTTGTTGTACACGAAAATTACACGACGGCACGTGGTTATGACATTGCCTTGCTCGAGCTAGCTAGCCTAAGCGAGCAACCCACAATTCCCTTACTTACCAACGACCTAGAAGACCTCACCGCGCCACTGGCAAGCGCTGTTGTGATTGGGTGGGGTGCACTAGCAGATGGTTCTACCCCAGTGACCTTACAAGAAGCTAACAGTACCCTCGTTGACCCGCAAGTTTGTTTTGATAACGACAACTTTTTTACCGATGACCGCGAGTTGTGCATTTTGCAAGATGGCGGCAACGCTGCCCCTTGCTTTGGCGATAGCGGCGGACCATTGCTCGTTCATGATGACCGTGGTATTTGGTATCACGCGGGTGTGCTTAGCCGTGGCTCAGTGCCTTGCGGTGAAGCAGGTGACCCAGACATTTACACCAGTGCTGTAGCGTTGACCGACTGGATTCTAGAGAATGCAACTGAAGTTTCTCGAGGCTACCGTGTTCAGCTTGACCGAGATGAAACGTTTAATGACCTCGACTTTGGCAACACCCGTACGCTCGAGCCAGCCGGGCCGACCAGTCAACTAGCCCAGGCGTACATTACCAACCTCCAAATCACAGGCTTACCCGCAACCAACATCAACCGCCTCATCCGTATTGATACCCCCCTCACCTTTTCATGGCAAGTTGCTGAGGGTAGCCCTGGCATGGTCTGTGAGTTAGATGTTGACGACAACGGCCGCACCGACTTTGAAACGTCTTGTGAAGGCGGCACCTACAGCTTTGAGTTTGAGGGCTATGACCGCAACGTGAGCTACACGCCGACACTTTCTGTAGAACTTGACGGTGCCGTGCGCCAACGTAGCGAGCGCATCAATGTCATTTCTCCAGACAATGAAGAGATAGGCGTGCCAGAAGGTCGTAACGGTAGCTTAAGTTTGGGTGATAGCGTTATTGCTCGGCGCTACATTGACTACTACGATTTAGAAACTAATGGCACACAAACAGTCACGATTGAGCTAGAAAGCGATGACTTTGACACCTTCTTACAGCTTTTTAACCGCGATAGCTTTGAACTTATTGATGCTAATGATGACGGGGGTCCTGGGCTTGATTCTCGACTTATATTCACACCTCAAGCTGGTCGTCGTTACCTAATTGGGGTTACTTCAGCGACGATTGATACTGGGCGGTATGTGCTACGGACATTGCTCGAGTAAGTTATCAATCTTCACAACTGACCTTAGCTCTTAAATATAAGTGATGATGCTGCTATCTAAATCTCAACTACACACTGGACTCAACGGACGCTTTTTCGATCAGAACTGGCGTCCTGCGAATCAAGAAATTGCGTTTGCGGCAAAACATGGGTTTCAATCTATCCAATTTCAGGGTAAAGAGAACGGATTAGCGCCAGATCATTGAGGAGCCTCATTTGAAGCTATCCGCGAAGCTTTAGCCAGCAATCAAATCACTGCGGTTATGGAAATAGCCTTACCTATTAATGAGTACGGCAAAACAGCATCTGGATTAACACCTGTGGAGGTGCTCGAGGCTAACTTGCCCGCTATCAGGTCATTACCTTGCAAGTATGTTCACTGGCATCTTGCCCCTCTTTCACTGTCCCCTGCACGACCTTTAGAACAAGATTTACTAAGCCAATTTAAGCAAGGCGCGTCTATTGCGCTCGAGAACGAGTTTCATTTTGGGTTTGAAAACAACGAACCAAAACTAGATTTTTTATCTACCCCAGCATCTTGCGCTGCTCTACTTGCTGCTGTAGATAATTTGGGGTTGGTCTGGGACGTCAATCACACAATTCCTGAGCACTCAAAAAGTTTCCAAGATTTAATCCCCAAGATGACCATGCTACATATTTCAGACACCCCCCTGCCAGAGGTGAATCATCATTTACCTTTAGGACAAGGCAGCATCAATTTTTCGGAATTGCTCAAAGAATTACGTCGTAAGAATTTTCAAGGACCTGCCATACTGGAAATAGGAGGCTTACCTAAATCTGGTGGCTACGGCAAAGATACTGATGAAGCATTAGTAGATTCGTTATGTATTTTGACAATGTATAGTCCTAAATGAATATGGCTAACCGTTAAAGCAACGCTATGAACGAAGATAAAACCTCCATATCACGAGCATCTTCCTACGCTGAAGCTGGTGAGTATTGGGACAACCACAATCTAAGCAAGGTTTGGGCCCAAACTCAAGCAGTTAACGTTGAGGTAGATATTCACAGCTCTAAATCGTAAGTTGCTATTGAGTCAGAACTTAGCAAAGAGTTACATCACCTAGCACGTCAGCGTGGTGTTTCTGCTGAGACACTGGTAAATCTTTGGTTACAAGAACGTTTGGGGCAAGAGCAACTTAAATCTGTTTAGATAGCTCGAGGATTGATGCTGGGCGGTATGTACTTAGGACGTTGCTCGAGTAATTATGCTACTTTGTGCCCATGACAAAAGCAATGTATAACCAAGCGGCAGACTTTTATACAGATTTTGTTCAAGAAGAACTTTCTTCAAAGATGTCTGTCTTGAGCGTTGTCACAGAGCAAACAGTAAAAGCACTTGGCAGTGTTGCCGGGTGCTCTGTGTGTGATGTCGCTTGTGGCGAGGGACACGTATCTCGCCGCCTTGCATCACAAGGGGCACAGGTTACGGGTGTTGACATCTCTCAGTCATTATTAGATAAAGCCAAGCAGTTAACCCCTGCTGAACTGGACATTCAATACATTCAGGCAGATGCTCAATCACTAAACCAACTTGATAGTGCTAGTTTTGACTATGTTGTTAGTAACATGGCACTTATGGACATTGCTGACCACAAGAGCATGTTTGACCATTGCTGGCGTATTGTGAAAGATGCAGGTGTGTTGGTTGTCTCCATGCTTCATCCTTGCTTTGAGTCACCCTTTGATGCTAACAATCCGCCCATTGAGCTTACATCTGCCGGTAATTTTTTGGCTGCTCGCGTGCGTAGATACCTTGAAGAAGGTCACTGGTCATCTGGCGGCAACGGCGTGAGAGGCAAAGTGGGTGCGTATCACCGAACGCTATCAACCTATATCAACGACTTACTTAATGCTGGCTTTAGGCTAGATGCAATCTACGAACCATCTCTCGAGGCAGGTGACTACAAGACCGTTGAGGAGCAATGGTTCAGTAAGATACCTAAAGGATTAGTTATTAAATGTTTAAAACAGTCCTAAAAGCAAGTATTAATGCTAGAAGATCGCTGTCTCCCAAGCTTTTTGTGCAAAATCTACTCTGATGAACTAACAAATCAGCCCTTTTACTTCGTCAACACCCAACATCAAGTTTAAATTCTGTACTGCCATCCCACCTGCACCCTTACCCAAGTTATCCAAAATAGCCATCAAAAGCACGTGTCCGCTTGGATGCAACATGACGCGAATGTCCAAGCGGTTTGTGTCGTTACAGGACCTCGGATCATACAGAGATTGATCTACTTCTTCTGATACGGCTAAGGGCAATACGTTGACAAAAAGTGACTTGGCATAGTACTCGGTTAAGCAGATATGGACTTGCTCGAGGTCGTCCACTGTCAAAAGCTGTGCAGGAACAGGCACTTGCACACGCATACCACAACGAAATGCACCTACAGCTGGCACAAAATAAGGTTCCGTTACCAACGTGGTGTAACGCATCATTTCAGGGATATGCTTGTGAACACGCGCTAGCGCATAAGGATTCTCAAAGGGTAATTGCTTCAACGTACTATCAGGCTGGTCATAGCGTGCAATCATCTTTTTGCCACCACCCGAATACCCTGAAAGCGCGTGAATTGTGAGTGGTGAGGTGGCGGCTAAAATGCCAGCCTCAACTAGAGGTCGAACCAATAAGATAAACGCCGACGAATAACAACCGGGATTACTGACCCGTTTTGCGTTGCGAATAGCATTCGGTTGGCTTGCTTGAAGTTCAGCTAAGCCAAACACCCAATCTGGTGCAACTCTGTGGGCAGTGCTTGCGTCAATAATTCGGGTGTCGCTACCCTCGAGCCACGCTGCAGCTTCTTTGGCTGCGTCATCCGGTAAACAAAAAATGCTAATGTCTGAGTTAAGCATGTAATCTCGTCGAGCCTCTGCATCTTTGCGGTGCTTCTCTGAAATCACAAGTACATTCAAATCATCCCGATGTTGTAGTAACTCCCGAATGCGTAACCCTGTTGTTCCAGTTTGGCCATCTATGTAAATACGTGATGTCATTACTGCCATGATAACCAAGTACACGATACCTAAGTACCTAGCAAGAGAACGCTAGCAATGGCTTCCTATCTAAGAAAAAAGCTACGTTGAAAGTTGATTGGGATTCTCTAGAATACTACCTTGTCATGAAATGGTCTAAATTACAATCCCTCGTAGAATCCCGCTTTGCGCCTGCTGTGCAAGGTCGTGTGGCTATCTACAGCACAACCTACGGCCGCAGCACCGCTGGACATGCTTGGATTGAGCTAGATAAACGGGTCCTCGCCAACTTTGATACCCAAGCATTTTGCAAGAGTAGACCTTTTTTAATTGGTAAAGACGGCAATTATGTTGTTGATCAGGATGGCAAAGCAAAAGTGGGTCCTATTCCTGACTGGGCAAATACAAAAAAATATGACAACCAGCCTGTTGAGTACGGTGAACTCAGCAGACAAGACGTCTACGAAGCGTGTTGGGCGTTTGTCCACGACTTAACTGTAGATGAGGCACTGGCATCACAAAACCCCATCCTACAAAGTCTTGCTGTGTTGGATGCACGACTAGGTAAACGTCGGCTCAATCATCTCAACAGTGACAGCTTACATCCATTAGCAGCTCAGTTACTTCAGGTACGTGTTCAGGGTGAAGACATCTAAATAAATCTGTATGGCCTATCAAATCTACTTACCAAGCCCGTCTCTTTCTAACTTTATTAAGTATTACTGGCACCTCGAGCTAGGTGCAGCATCAACCCATGTTGAGCGGGTGATACCCTCCGGTGAGCCGCAACTCATCTTTCACTACAAAACGCCGTTTTGCGAAGTGAGCGCACATCAAAAAGTCCAGCATCAACCACTGAGTCTGATCTGCGGTCAACACACCGTATACCGAGACATAACTTCAACTGAGGCAGTTGGGGTACTCGCTGCGGTGTTACAGCCTTATGCCCTAAGTGTGTTTATGCCCCAACCTATCAATGACTTCACGAATTTGGGTGTTGCCCTCGAGCACATCTTTCCGCATGAAAATGCCGAGCTTCAAGACCAGTTTACCCAAGCTGATGGTATACGTGCACGTATTTCAATCGTTGAAGCGTTCTTATATAAACACATTGCTATCCAACCTCACCTTGCAGTTGTCAAAGCAGCTGTTGACGCAGTGACCTCAACTCAGGGACACATACTCATTGCTGATCTAGCCAACCATCTCAATATGAGTCAGCGGCAGCTCGAGCGCGTTTTTAAGGCAGTGGTTGGTCTAACACCCAAAACATTTGCGCGTATTGTCCGCCTGCAAACTGCTATCCAGCAGATTCACAACGTAGATTCGCTAACATCGTTGAGTTATGAAGCAGGCTATTTTGACCAAGCACACTTAATTCACGAGTTTCGGCAATTTACTGGCTTCACCCCTAAAATGTTTTTCCAGCAAGATTGCTTGTAGTGCTCTAGCACTGTATGCGTGTCGCATTTTTACAAGTTTTGCGCTGCCAGGCTGAGCTACATTCCTAACTGAGGTTTTTACCTCTAAGGAGTGTGGTTATGTCTACAACTCAAGCTCTTGTGGAAGTCATGCAAACGCACCTTCACGAATTAAGTGTCACTATTGGTGCGCGTCCTACGGGTACAGTTGCCAATCATGAAGCTGCAACTTACATAGCGCAAGTCTTTACAGATAACGGTTTTGAAGTTGAAACTCAGTCTTTCCCGTGCATGACGTGGGCGCAAGCTGGCGGTGTACTGAACGTGAACGAGACAAGCTACCAAGTTTCACCATCGCCTTATTCGCTTCCTTGTGATGTGGAGGCGAGCATTGTTGTAGTGGAGAGTCTCGAGCAACTCGAGGCAGCAGCTATCACAGGCAAAATTGTGTTACTGGGTGGCGACTTAAGTGCTGAAGTCCTCATGCCTAAAAACTTCACCTTCTACAATCCTAACCACCACCGCAACCTGATTAGACTGCTTGAAACTGAAACGCCAGCAGCCCTACTGACACGTAGTCTGCATCCAGCAAATTACCTCCCTATCTTTGAAGATGGTGACTTCAATATTCCCTCAGGCGTTATAAACCAACAGGATTATGCGGTAGTTGTAGCGGACGCCAAAGATATCAGCCAGCTCAAATTGGACTGTCAACGAGATGACACCACAGCTGCTAATGTGATTGCACGTAAGCATTCTGAGCACCCCAGCAAAGTTGTCATAATGGCACACTTTGATACCAAACCGGGAACGCCCGGAGCACTAGACAATGCATCTGGTGTTGCTGCACTCCTCAGCATGTCAAGCTTGCTTAAAGACATAAATATTGGTGTCGAACTCATTGCCTTTAACGGCGAAGATTATTTCTCTGTGCCAGGGCAAATGGTTTATCTGACTGCCTACAGTGATACCTTTAGCAATATTAAGTTAGCAATCAACTGTGACGGCATCGGCTTAAGAGATAGTAAAACTGCTGTTTCTTTGCTGGAATGCCCTGAAACTTACAGCCATCACATCACAACACTCATCAACCAGAGCACACCTGCGTTTGAACAAATTGCTCCGTGGTACCAGGGAGACCATATGATGTTTGCATCAGCAAGTGTTCCGAGTATTGCGCTAACCTCAACGGGGATTTTTCCACTTATTGATGAGGTCATCCATACTGATAATGACATACTAGAGTTAATTGACCCACACGTGATAAGCAACATTTGCTTATTCATGAAAGAAGTGGTGGTGGGTATTTAGTGTTAAGGAATTGA
>JBCCBI010000073.1:0-16077 GCA_039034155.1 Deinococcota bacterium
ACGTGTAAAGCGTCACCATATCACAGCGATGGTGCGAGTCTCGTTGGCTGTTGCCTTATTTACTATTGCTATGGAAAATATCAGACTGATGCCCCATCAATTGAGTCCACGCTCAACAGGTATGCCAAACCGTATGCCCAGGACGTATGATAGCTGCGTGAAGCCTATTACCTTGCTTATTTGTAGCTATTTTGAGCCTCAGCATGTGGAAGATATTTGCAAGCGTTTCCCGCAGATTGAGGTTGTCAATGAACCGGACTTGCTACCCAAACCGCAGTTTGCGGCTGACCATGCGGGGTTGCCGCTAAGCCGCAGTGAGCAGGACCAAGCGCGCTGGGAGGGGTTGCTCGAGCAAGCTGACATCTGCTTCGACTTTGACCGCATCACCCCGCAGGTGCAACGTAACGCCCCCAACCTGCGCTGGATTCAAGCTACTAGTTCAGGGATTGGGCAGTTTGCAAAGCAACATGGGTTTGCTGAAACTGATATCACCCTCACCAACGCTGCTGGCATTCACGCCCGTCCACTGGCGGAGTTTGTCTTGTGGGCGATGCTCGCGTTTACTAAAGACTATCCGCGTGCGCGGCAGCAACAGCGTGACCACGTGTGGCAGCGGTTTTCAGCGTCAGAACTTACGGGTAAGACGCTAGCAGTTGTTGGGCTAGGGCGCATTGGGCAGGAGGTGGCACGGCTTGCCAAACTTATGGATATGAAGGTGATTGGCAGCAAGCGAAACATTACAAATGTACAGGCTGATGAGCTTTATGTGGACGCACTTTATAAAGCTGAGGACGTGCTCGAGCTAGCCGCTCTAGCGGACTACCTTTGCCTGGTTGTGCCTCACACGGACGACACTGAGCACCTTGTAAGCACAGAGGTACTTGCGGCTATGAAGCCGGAGGCTGTCCTCATTAACATTGGGCGGGGAGCCTTGGTCGATGAAGGTGCGTTGGTTGATGCCCTCGAGCAGAATCAACTCGCGGGAGCTGTACTCGATGTTGCAGCAGAGGAACCTCTGCAAAAAACAAGCCCGCTTTGGGACATGGACAATGTCATCATCTTTCCGCATTCTGCGAGTACGTCCGTTCGGGAAAACGCACGCCTTACCGAGCTACTTTGTGACAACCTCGAGCGTTACCTTACAGGTAAGCCATTACGCAACGTGGTGGATGTGACACGTTTGTACTGAGCCAGTCTCATCATCGTATGAAGATCATCGTATGAAGATGTTTGTGATGCATGGTTTACCTACCTCCTTTTTTCTTAACGTTGTGCGTTAATCATCCGTCAGAGATGTACTGATGTGGGAAACGGTATCATCTGATGTACCAAAGTTACCGAGGGGATCATGCGCCAGGAGGCATTCTGCGACGGGTTTAAAGGTGCGGCGGTGGAGGGGGCAAGGGCCGTGGTCGTGTAAGGCGGCAAGGTGGTGGCTCGAGCCATAGCCTTTGTTGCTCACAAATTGATAGGGCGGGTGATGCTCGTGCGCGCGGCGCATAAACGCGTCCCTGCTAGTTTTTGCAAGAATACTGGCTGCCGCCACCTGCAAACTGCTGCTGTCTGCTTTAGCAGGTGCCAGTACGGCATATGGGCGAGACAATTTGAGATAATCTGTCACGAGCCCATCCAGTGGTGTGATTGCTTCCAAAACATCTAACGCACGCTTTGCGGCAAGGTGGGTTGCGGCGAGTACATTGTGTGTATCTACCTCCTGAGCAGTCGCCAGCCCAACTGCCCAACTCAGCGCGATGGTTTTGATGTGCGCAGCTAAAATACCTCGGTTAACTTCAGTAATCGTTTTTGAGTCGTTGATGTTGTCGTAAGCAGCCTCAGATAAATCTTGAGGAAGAACAACGGCAGCTACGATAACTGGGCCAGCCAGTGCGCCGCGCCCAGCTTCGTCAAGTCCGGCGACGTGCGTGCAGCCTTGTTGCCAGAGGTGTTGCTCGAGCTGCCAGCCGGGTTTCGCTAGTCGTGTCATGAATGACTACAGTAGCGAGATAGCCTCAACGAGGTAATCAATAACAAGGTAATCAGTAACAATGCGCTCAACGTGAATGTTGACGGGTTGCTCGAGCCATCAGAATGTTGTGCAAGGCACGTTCACGTGTATCTTTAGCTGTGTCTTGCGCTTGTTTCGCAGGACGCTGTTGCACGTAATTCCCTTGCGCGTCCAGTTGCCAAGCGAGGCGGTTGTCGTTAAGTGCTAAGCGCAAAATGCCCATCAAGCGGCGTTGCAAGTCAGGTGCCTCAATAGAGACAACGGCTTCAATGCGGTCAGACAAGTTGCGCCGTTTCCAGTCAGCGCTGCCGATGAAAATATCTGGCGTGCGTTCAGGTTGGATAGTTGATGGTTCTGCAAGGTGTTCAAAGGCGCTCGAGTCATTGCCAAAATAAAAAATACGGTCGTGTTCCAAAAAGCGCCCAATAATACTGCGCACGCGAATGTTCTCGCTGTAGCCAGTTAGCCCTGGGCGCAAACGGCAGTGCCCGCGAATAATCAAATCAATGCTAACCCCTGCTTGGGAGGCCCGGTAGAGGCTGTGAATAATCGGCAAATCGTCGAGGCCGTTCATTTTGGCGATGATGCGCCCGCAGCCCTTGTCTTGCTGAATGGCAATTTCCCGCTCAATCAGGCTAATCACGCGCGCGCGCATGTGCCGTGGGGCAATCACCAGTGACTTGTAACGTTGCCTAGGTGCGTAACCGGTGATGTGGTGAAACAGATTCACCAAGTCTTCGCCAATGTCTGGGCGGCAGGTAAACAAACCTAAGTCGGTGTACAGGCGTGCTGTTTTGCTGTTGTAGTTGCCGGTGCCAATGTGGCAATAGGTGCGAATGCCATCTGGCTCTTGGCGCACAATGAGCATCACTTTGGCGTGAATTTTGAGGCCAACGAGTCCGTAGGCCACGTGAACGCCGGAATCTTCAAGTCGCTCACCCCACTCGATGTTATTGGCTTCGTCAAAACGGGCTTTGACTTCAACGAGGGCGGCAACTTGTTTGCCCTGCTCAGCGGCGCGAATGAGCGCGCCCACAATCGGTGAATCGTTGGAAGTGCGGTAGAGCGTTTGTTTGATGGCGAGTACGTTCGGATCGTTGGAAGCTTCCTCGAGCAAGCGCTGTACGGTAGCCCCGAAGGTTTCGTAGGGGTGATGAACAAGCACGTCACCTTCACGAATAATGTCAAAAATGCTGCGTTTATCGCCCGTGTTAGTGCGTTGGTTAAAGCGCCGTGGCGTAACTGGTTGCCAGTCGCTGTAGAGGTGCTCGGCCCCGGCACCTATAAGGGGCGTGTTGGCGAGGTCGCCGCAGTCACTTAGCTCGAGCATGCCTCCTTCAAAAATGTCTTCATGACTAATCTTGAGGTGGCTGGCAAGGTAGTCGCGCACGTCCACCGGCATGTTGTGGTTGACCTCGAGCCGTACGACCGACGCAAAACGGCGCTCGCGCAGTTCTTCGGAGATAACTGCCAGCAGGTCTTCAGCTTCTTCTTCATCTCGGCGCACATCGGCGTTGCGGGTGACGCGAAACGGGTGAACCCCTTGCACGGTCATGCCTGGAAATAGCTCGCTAACGTTGTGCGCAATGACTTGCTCGAGGGGGACAAGTTGAAGTTGGTTAGATTGACCGTTCTCTGCTACCACCTCCACCCAGCGCCCTCGACTCACGGGTATTTTAAGCCGTACGAATGACGGCCTAGTTGGTGTTACGGCTTCGTAATCAAGCTCATCGTAATAACCAGCCTCGTTATAACCAGCATCTTCGTAAGCATCGTTTGTGGTGGCGTCTGGGCTGTCGTGGTTGATTGCTATACGGGTTGAGGTTTCATCAGCATCTACACCTTGAGTGTCTTTCACAAGCGTTATGGCTAGCGACAAGCTAAGGTTGGAAATGAATGGGAATGGCCGTCCAGGGTCGACGGCAAGCGGTGTCAAAATAGGGTAGATATGTTTGTGAAAGTAGCGTTTAAGCTCATCTTGTTGCTGTACGCTGAGGTCGTCATAATCTGTCACAATCACCCCAACCTCAGCTAGCGCTGGGCGTAGATTGGTCGCCCAAATTTGATCTATGGTGCTGTACAGGTCACGGGTTGTACTGCGAATTAAGGCAAGTTGTTCAGCGGGCGTGCGGCCATCTGGCGCACTGCTGGTAACGCCAGCGCCTTGTTGCCGCAACAGCCCGCCGACGCGCTTTTGAAAAAATTCATCTAAGTTGCTCGCGGCAATACTCAAAAAACGAACCCGCTCGAGCAGCGGCGTGCGCGGGTCAACAGCTTGGTAAAGCACCCGCCAATTAAAATCAATATCGCCAAGTTCGCGGTTAAAGTAAAGCGTAGGTTCGTTGAGGTCAGCACCTGCTGGTACTGGGCGCGGTGCGGTAGCTTTGGGTAAAGCATGATTCATGAGCAAAGGGTTCATGGGTAGGCTAGGGTCGCTAGATACACTATTAGCTTGTTGAGGTGATGATTGTATCTCGTTACTAGCTGAAGAGGATGATTCAAGCTGTTGAGGTGTAGAAGCACTGTTTGTGGTTGTAGCTCGAGCAGATATGGATGAAGTCTCACCAGATGTAGACGCTTGTGCTGCCTGTCTGTCAGTCTCACTAGCGTTCATCTTGTTCTCAGTAGTGCTAGCTGCATCCTCAGAAGCAGCCTGTTGTGCTGAGTTTGTTGAAGGTAAGTTCGTCATCAAAAATCATCCATTCATAACCATTATGTGTTTGAGTGACAACATGCTTTGAGTAACAACATGCTTTGATAGTACAGGTGTTTCGACAAATACACGCTCAAACTAGCTGGTTAACTACCATCTTTTGTAAAACCTGATTTTGTAAGCCAAATCTATCAAGCTAATAACCTAACTACAATATTTCTAATTGTGCTGTGAAATGGCAACTTGTCCACTGTATATGCACTTAGTTTATGACGCTAATAGGCTAAGGTGTGTCAAGCTTGTGTCAAGGAAGGGGCAGGAGGGTCAAGGCTCACTAGATACTAGTGGCGATTGTCCCTATGAGTCAGCTTATAAATCGTTATACGCTCAGCTAATAGTGTGTTAGGCTGGCGCTATGTTGATGCAAATGTTACTGGTACACATTTGACGTTGACTTACTGTAGAAACTTTTAGTCAAAACAACTGCAGATTATTGAAGACAGCAGATGGTAAAAACGGCAGATTCTAAAGACAGCAGATTCTAAAAACAGCGCCAACCACATCTAAGATATGATGACTTTGGATAAAATTGGACATAATTGTGTGTATAGATAAGGGGTTAGTCTTGAAATACTGGTTTATCTTTGTGGCAACAGGATTACTTGCCTTGCTAGCAGGGTGTTCTAATTTTGCCGGCGGAAGCCATGCTGAAGCTGAGCATGAGGGCATGTCAGCAAGTCGTAGCTTGGTGGAAATCCTCGATACACCCGCACCTAAAACACAGGATTTGCGCCTTGTTAACATTCGACCTGGTGGCAGTGTGACAGACTCACGTATTCCCAGAGAACCAGGCGACGCACTTGTCATTGATATTAAGCCGCCTATTCCAACCCCAGAAGACCTTGACTACGCACCGGAGCCAATTGTACGGCGGGTAGGTGACCATGGATATGGTGCTGGTGAACATGGTGATAGTGACCATGCTGAAGCAGAACATATGGAAGATGCTCATGCTGAAGAAGCTTCCGAACATGCTGAGGGTGTGGACATGGTTGATGCACTCCCAGCTGGTGAAGGCAGTTTGCGCGCCCAAGTGCAAGAGCTTACTGCTAAAGCGCAGGAGTTAACCGAAAGGCTCGAGCAACTCAGCAATCAGTAAATATGTGCTTGCAATCATGTGTTAAAGGCGAGAACAATGTCTCGCCTTTTTTCTTGGAGGTTGCCGCGCTTAGTATGTTAAGCTAAATTAGCAAAATCCCTTTAGGGACAGGACAAATGTCCCACGAAGTTGCCTCTTATCGAGGCATACAATAGCCTTACGGTAAAGATGACATTTGTGTGACACATTACTTTACGGAATCTGTTAAGCAATTCAGTTTATTGTGCTGTTACCACTTGGTAATCATAACTGTTGAGGTGTAGTGTTATCTTTTGAGTTCACATAACTCTAGTGCTGTTATAGGTAAATACGCGGTAAATGATTAAATTCAAAGCACGTCATTAATTACTCGAGACTCTAGTTACATAAGTACATAACAAGTTAAAAAAGTATAAATTCGCAAGCAAATTTTAGTCTTAATATTCAAGTGCGTCTGCTTAACCAAGTCCCAAATAATTCATATAGCTACCAAAAATTGATGTTAGTGAACACACCACGCACAATCTGTGCGAGTAAGGTTGGAAGTCCATGAACTATCTTCGTAGAGTGTCTACAGTGCAACTTACTGTGCTGGCGATTGTCTCCACGTGGCTCATTATCATTCAGGGTGCGTTTGTACGTGCTACTGGTTCAGGCGCAGGTTGCGGTCGCCACTGGCCAACATGTAACGGCGAAGTGGTGCCACTTTCACACACCACAGAATCTCTAATTGAGTTTAGCCACCGCTTGTTATCACTGGTGATTTTACTTATTGGTACATGGTTAGTAGTTCGTGCGTTTAGAGAGCGCCGTAAAAACCGTGCTGTGTGGGTATCTTCCTTGGTTGCCTATATTTTGCTGCTTAATGAGGCTTTTTTAGGTGCATTAACAGTACTTTGGGGACTCACTGGTGACAATGTCAGCATGGCAAGGGGGCTCATGGTGGCTGCTCACTTGGTTAACTCACTCCTCCTTATTGGCGCACTTGCCGTGGCATACTTTTTTGCTAAAAATTCAACGGCTCGCTTACGGTGGCGTGGGCATTTTGGGCTTAGTACAGTGCTCCTCATGGGTGTACTAAGTATGCTGCTCCTCATGTTTTCAGGTGGAATTGCCTCGATGGGAAATACCATGTTCCCTTCAGAAACTCTACAAGAAGGCATTGCCCAAGACTTTAATCCAGAAGCGCATTTGCTCATTCGCTTGCGCATTTTGCATCCAGTTTTAGGGATGACGGTAGGTACCTATCTTTTAGTACTTTTAGGACTTGTCTGGTGGCTTAAGCCTGCGGACAACATCAAACGTATTTGCCGCTGGTTAGCAGGTACTTACCTCGCTCAGTTGGCAATTGGACTTGTGAATTTGTTGCTACTTGCGCCTATTGTGCTTCAACTGTTACATCTTGGTGTTGCGACCCTTATTTTTGCGCAGTTGTCGCTTTTGAGTGCGGCTGCATTAGCAAGCCCGGTGCGCCGTATGTTGCCACGTATGGAAACAGTCAACGTAGATCATATGGAGCATGCTACATGAGTACGTTTCAGTCTGAACCAACAACAGATCAGCCAGCTGTTAATGTGATGGCGTCTGCTGAACCATCAACGTCTCAACTTTCAGCCAGTGAAGAAACGGTGGCTACGGCATCAGTACGCCCTACTTGGCGCGATTACATGACGCTTACCAAGCCCAAAGTCATCAGTTTACTTCTGTTTACGACGATTGGTGCCATGTTTATTGCGGCTCGAGGCCTACCTCAACCCCTGATGCTTCTGGGGCTGTTAATTGGTGGCTACATGTCAGCAGGTGCTGCGGGTGTCTATAACATGATTTACGACCGCGACATAGACGCCAAAATGAAACGCACTGCTAAGCGCCCCACAGTCACTGCGGTCATTCCAACCCAGCACGCGCTTATTTTTGCCATTGCCCTTACCCTAGGGTCGTTTGTCGTCATTGTTCTCGCGTCTAACTTGCTGGCAGCGCTACTTTCCTGGGCGGGCATTGCCTTTTACGTGATTATTTACACCATGTGGCTCAAACGCAGCACGTGGCAAAATATTGTCATTGGCGGTGCTGCAGGTGCCATCCCACCTCTGGTTGGTTGGGCAGCGGTTACGGGTGAACTAAGTTTTATGGCGTGGCTTTTGTTTGCGCTTATTTTTGTCTGGACGCCTGTGCATTTTTGGGCGCTAGCACTCCTTATTAAAGATGACTACGCCAAAGTAGGCATTCCCATGGCGCCCGCTGTGATTGGCGAGCGGGCAACCGTCATGCACATGGTTATGTACACTGCACTCACCATTATTTTGACTTTGGTCCCGTTTGTCATGCGCGAATTAACCTTTGGTTACTTTGTGGCTGCGTTTTTGCTGAATGCAGCGCTGCTTTTGCGAGTACTCAAGCTCTACTGGCTTGTACGCCATGACCAAACAATTGAACGACCTGTTGCTCTAAATCTCTACAAGTTTTCGATGACGTATTTGGCCCTTCTATTTTTAAGTATGGCAGTTGATCGGGCGTTCCTGTGAGCGCACCCAAGCAAGATGTGAAAGTGAGGATGGAAGCGTGACGCGAGGCTTAAAACTGGTTGGACTTCTAGTGTGGTTGAGCATGGTGGTGGGCTATGCCCAAGAGCAGCTGCCCTTTTTAAATCAACCCAATGTGCTTAACGGGGCTAGCCCTAACGCACGTGAAGTTGAAGGATTATTTTGGTGGGTTATTGGGCTCAGCGTCTTGGTGCTTTTAGTTGTCGTGGCCTTTCTTGGCGCCACGATTATTCGCGGTATTCGTGAGCGCAACATGGCTGGGGAGCCGCCCCAAATTCACGGTAACTTAGCCTTAGAAGTTACTTGGACGGCTGTGCCTCTCCTCATCTTGGCGTTTTTGCTGGTGCTCACGGTCGGCTCTATTTACCGCTTGAGCGGCTTTGCAGCCCCCGAAGAGGCTTTGGAAGTTAATGTTTGGGGACAGCAGTTTTGGTGGGAATTTCAGTACCCCGAAAATGGTGTTATTACTGCCAATGAACTGGTCGTACCTGTGGGGCGTCCGGTCAAGTTAAATTTGCGCTCGAGAGACGTCATGCATAGTTTTTGGCTACCACAGTTTGCGGGTAAAACGGATTTAGTTCCTGGTAACAACCGTGCCCAGTGGTTTACACCCGAAGAGGAAGGCCTCTACTACGGACAGTGTGCAGAGCTTTGCGGTGACTCTCACGCTAATATGCGCTTGCGGATTGTCGCGCTTGCACCTGAAGAGTATGAACAATGGGTTGAGGCTGCCAACACACCTGCTGAGGTGTCTTCAGAGCAACTCGTGCAGCAGGGGTCACAGCTGTTTATCAGTAAGGGTTGTGTTAACTGTCACGCCGTGCAAGGGGTTAACGTTTATAACCGTGTAGGACCTGACCTCAGTCACATTGGCAGCCGCACCAGCATTGGTGCTGGCATCATGGCGAACAATCACGACAACATGGTGCGTTGGTTGCGCTATACAGATGTCGTAAAACCTGGTGTGCGCATGCCGAACTTGGGCTTAAATCAAGAAGAAGCTGAGGCCATTAGCATGTACCTGAGTGAGTTAACCCTTCCCAACGTAGATATGGTTGCGTTTATTGGTGAAGATACGTTACGAGAAGCAGATGTAAGAGACATTGCAACTTTGCAAGCGCGCGTGCTAGGAGGAAATTAGTGAGCAGTATTACCGCCAGACCAGAGGCTAGAACAGCAGGTACGCCTGCGTGGTGGCTTGATTTACTGGTTACCGTTGACCACAAAAAAATTGGCCTTATGTATTTGGTCACCAGCTTCATTTTCTTTGCGCTAGGCGGGGTGGCTGCCCTCCTCATTCGCATTCAGTTGTCTCGGCCAGATATGGAATTTCTGGTAGGGCAGTTCTACAACCAAATTCTGACCATGCACGGGTCAACCATGCAGTTTTTGTTCATTATTCCGGTGGCAGCAGCGTTTGGTAACTACTTTGTGCCGCTCATGATTGGCGCGCGCGATATGGCGCTCCCCCGTATGAACGCGTTTGCGTACTGGTTGTACTTGTTTGGTGGGCTCCTTATTTACGCTGCACCCCTGTTTGGCGGCATGGCAGAAGGTGGTTGGGTTGCTTACTTTCCGTTCTCGAGCAGCGAATATCAACCCAGTGCTGGATTAGATACCTGGATTTTGGGCCTCCAGCTAGTAGGCTTTGCATCTATTTTTGGGGGCATGAACATTATTGCTACGGTGGTTAATCTGCGCGCACCGGGGATGGGCTGGCGGCAGATTCCTATGTTTGTGTGGGCGATGATTGCGACCTCATTTTTGCAGGTACTTGCAACCCCCGGTATTACTGCAGCGACCATGCTTACTTATCTTGACCGCACCATTGATATCAGCTTGTTTAACCCAGCTATCGGTGGCGATCCTATTTTGTACCAGCACTTGTTTTGGTTTTACTCGCACCCAGCGGTGTACATTATGGTCTTGCCGTGGTTTGGGATTGTGTCGGAGATGTTACCTGTCTTTAGCCGCAAGCCAATTTTCGGCTACACTGCACTAGCAGGTGCCACCATGGGCATCGCGCTAGTGAGCTTTTTGGTGTGGGCCCACCACATCTTTACAAGTATGGGTAGCCCGTTACTCAACTCTGTATTTGCGTTTACAACCATGTTGGTAGCAGTTCCCACCGGGGTCAAGATTTTTAACTGGATAGCGACGGTGTGGCGAGGCAAGATTATCTTTAATACATCTATGCTTATGTCGTTGTGTTTTATCTTTTTGTTTACTATCTCGGGGATTACTGGCGTTGCGCTGGCCGTTGTGCCGTTCACGTGGCAAATGCACGACTCGTACTGGGTGGTTGCCCACTTTCACAACGTACTTATTGGCGGCAGTGTGTTCATCATTTTTGCGGGTGTATTTTACTGGTTCCCCAAAATGACCGGGCGTATGCTCAATGAAACGTTGGGTAAGTGGCTTACTGGGCTTTGGTTTGTTGGCTTTATGGTTACCTATTTCCCGCATTACATACTTGGGCTTTTAGGGATGCCGCGCCGCATTTATACCTACCAAGACGGCCTCGGTTGGGGTATTTGGAACGCCATTTCTTCGCTAGGGTCATTTATGCTGGCGGCGGGATTTTTGCTGTTTATCTACAACGTGGTGATTAGTCTTCGTAAACCCAAAGACGCAGGTGATAATCCATGGGATGCGTATTCATTAGAATGGGCAACCTCGAGCCCACCGCCTGCCTACAACTTTGCGTTTAACTTTCCCACTACCTATAAAAGTGAGCGCCCCCTTTATGACTGGCAAAAGATGGGTGTGTGGCCGCCTGCTGAATCTGAGCGCTTAAAGCCAGAAGAAATTCACCTGCCAAACGCAAGTTACTGGCCTATTTTGACCACCGTTGGACTTACCGTGATGCTCATTGGCATGGTACTCCAAGGCGGACTCACTTGGTTAGGTCTAACGATTACCTTGGTATCTGCCATTGCTTGGTCGTTTGAACCTGCGTTTGAAAGTGAAGAGATTGAGCTAGAAGTCCAACACCACAACCGTACCAGTATGAACAACGGTATGCTCAGCACCTACTGGTTCTTAGGGTCTGAGATTGCACTGTTCCTCATGATGTTCTCGGCGTATTTCTACTTGCTATTCACCGGACGTATGGCGGACATGCCAGCTGAAATGCCAAACGTTGGCCTTGCTGTCATCAACACAACCTTCCTACTTGGAAGTTCGGTGACAGTGCACTTTGCCCATCATGATTTGCTTCATGGCAAGCGCAAAACGTTCATTGGCTTGCTAGCGGGTACTATTTTGTTAGGGCTTTGTTTCTTGGGCTTTACGGCGCTCGAGTGGCAAGAGTTACTCGCCACTGGCGACCCCACCGAAAACCTCTACCTTGCTGCTTTCTTTTCAATCACTGGCTTGCACGGCTTACACGTGATTTTGGGTCTTACCATGCTGACTGTGGCACTAGTTCGCGGCATGTTAGGGCACTTTACGCCCAAGCTGAACAACGGCCTAGAAGTACCTACGGCTTACTGGCACTTGGTTGACGGCGTGTGGATTTTTGTTCTCTTGTTCATCTACATTGTGCCGACCTTCTACCAAGGACCCCAGCAGGTGTTTGAGGCAGTTGACCCGTTCTCTGTTTACGAACGCGAAGCGCCAACGGAAGCTGAGGATGCCATGCCTGCACCAATGACGATGCCAGTTGAGACAGCGCCATCAGAAACAGTACCAGCTGAGACAGTACCAGAGACAACTACGATGCCTGAGACAGAAACCTTCGACAACCTCGAGGATCGTATGCAAGACCTCAACGAACGTTTGCGACAAACGCAGTAGTAGTAACACATCACTATTTGAGGGCGGGGTTGCAGCGATGTAACGCCGCTCTTTAATCTTGGAAAGCTATAAAACATGCATCAACTGTTAAAACCTAGATGGTTTGCTGGCCACGTCTTAGCGTTAAGTTTAGTCGTGTTGTTTATCAACTTAGGCTTTTGGCAAGTGCGCCGCTTGCAGACGCGCCGTGACTACAACACACAGCTAGCAGCCTATCAAGCGGAAACTCCCGAACGCTACGACGTACTTATTCAAACAATGCCTGAATCCGAGCTAAGTTATCGTCCAACGGTCTTGGCCGGGGTGTTTGATGATAGTGAAGACGTACGCTTGCGCTCGCGCAGTCTGAACGGGCAACCTGGCTACCATCTACTAACGCCGTTTGTCTTTGCAGAAGGCCGCGCCTTACTCGTTAATCGTGGTTGGATTCCTTTTGATGCCAGCACCTTTTCAGAAGGTGACACCCAACCACCCACAGGTGAGGTGCTTGTCGCAGGCACCCTCTACCCGAGCGAGCAGCCGCCCGAAGATTTTAGCGTGCAAGACCCTGCTGAGGGCGAACTAGACGCCGTATTCTTTATTGATACGACTCGGCTCGAGCAACAACTTCCCTACAGCCTAGAACCCTACTACCTTCGCCTCACCGACCAACGTCCAGAAGCAGGCACATATCCGGTCATGCTTGGTCCAGAAGAACTTACCGAAGGTAGCCACTTAAACTATGCGTTTCAGTGGTTTTCGTTTGCGACGATTGGGATTGTTGGGTATGTGCTGCTGCTACGCAGCGTAATTCGTGAGGAAGACGAAGAAGAGATGAGGCTTGAGCAACTCAATACACCATCAGCACAAACGTAAACGTTAAAAGGGTGATATTTCTAGAATCATTCCAGAGTGATAGACACAAGTTTGAAGACATTACGTGCCAAGATTGATGGCATCAACATTAACATCATTAGTCAGTTAGTTGAACATGCGTGCTTGCGGTGTCTTATCTTTGCGTTCGCGCACAAACAAGTAAAGCGCCAACCCTAAAGGTGCGGCAAACAGCGTCACGAGCAAGTACCATGTGGTCCTTATACCCCAGTACTTGGCATCTCTGAAAATCCATACACCCACGAATAAATCCAGCGCGAGGTAGTGTGTCCAGCCTGTTACAAAGCCCCACTCATTGGTGAGGCCCATACGTAGGCCATTAAACGATAGGTCGATGCCGCCCCCTTGGGTCATGCTATACAGCAAACTAAGCGTGTAAACTGCGCCCAAGCCAATATAAATCCAGTACGACATGACCATGCGCTGGGTAAAACGCGCTTTGGGGAAAAACATCATGCTGAACCAAACAGGTAGGGGTATGAGGTTGAGGAAGTTAAACAAAGATTCTGCCATACGCTAGTCTAGCCTGCTAGCCTCACTTGAGGGGAACATCTGCCCAACCCAGTCAAGGGGTGCCGTGGGTAATGTGCCAAGTCGCATTTCCCAGTGAAGGTGGGGACCTGTAGACATCCCCGTTGAGCCAACTTCGCCAATCACCTGCCCACGTGACACCTGCTCGCCAACGCGCACGTCAAACGCTTCCAGGTGGGCATAATGGCTAAAGATATTGGCACCGTGGTCAATGGTGATGAGTCCACCCCGTAAAGGTAAAACTTCGGCGGTGATTACAATGCCATCATTAGTTGCAGCAACAGGTGTACCGTTAATTGCAGCAATATCGTGACCGGTATGAAAGGCCTCTGGGTGGTTGGGGCTGTAACGGCGCACGTCGCCAAAGAGACTGGTGCTAGCCCCCTCGAGCGGCAGCAAAAACGGTTCTGTCCAGAGTGGTGCATCACTGTGTGTTGACGCAGCTACAGCCTCAGCAATCACGGTGGTTTCAAGGTTGCGGTTGGCGTCCGTGGCGCGGGGTAGTAGGTCGTCAGGAATGTTGAGTGTTTCAAGTGTGCGCTCATCTGCTAGAACGGTTAATGTGTGTTCATGACGGCCTCGTCTGGCAAAGACATCTTCTAACTCAACGACCACATCTAGTGTGCCTGCGGGCGTGCCTAGTGGGACGCGCCCTAACGCCAAGATGGTGGGTGCATCTGATGTTGCTAATAGTTCAACGCTATCACGTGTGGCTAGATTACCTGCTAGCTCGAGGAGCGTTAACGTCTCTGCGTCATTTGTGTCCAAATAGATATTGAGGCTATGGGGATCAACTAAGGTAGGTGGCACGTTCACGCGCATACTAAACGCTTGCCCTGGTTCGAGGGTGCGGGGGGCTTGTACTAGTGGCACCACCTCGGGGAGCCCATATGTTTGCCGCTCGAGCGTGTACCGATTCGCCCTCGCATCAGTGACGTTAACCTCAACAGTTTGTACGCCAATCACACCAGCAAAGTTAAACGTAGCGATATTGGCTTCTTGGCTAGCCTCTTGACCCGCGTAGGTAACCTGATAGTAGACCTGCTGGTCAGCCTCGAGCCTAACTTCAAAGGGGAGACCGGCTGGGATTTCTAGGGGGAGTTCAACCCTCACCTCAGGTGGATTTTGCTGAAGGTTAGCTAGCGGCTGTGCGCCCAAGAGGGTTATTAGTACGGCGAGGAGCAACCCAACGATTACGCGCTTGTAGACGAGACTGCTCAAAGGGTATCCCCAGCTTGACTGGTAATAAAAGGAATGTTGCGGTAGCGATGGTCAACGTCTAGCCCGTAGCCGTAGACAAACGCATCGTCAATTTCAAAGCCGAGGTAGTCAATGTCCACCTCTACCTGACGGCGCGACGGTTTAGACAGCAGCGAGGCGACTTTCACGGATAAAGGGCTACGACCTTCTAAATAACCTTGTAAGTACTGCATGGTTAAACCTGTGTCGATGATGTCTTCAACCACGATCACGTGTTTGTTTTTAAGTGATTGCTCGAGGTCTTTAACGAGCCGCACTTCGCCGCTGCTTTCGGTGCGCGAGCCATAGCTCGAGACCGACAAAAAATCCGTCGTTACAGGTAAGTCAATAGCTCGCACGAGGTCTGCCATAAAAATAAACGCGCCGTTAAGCACACAGATAAGGTGTGGCGGCGCGTCTTGATAATCTGCGCAAATTTGCTTGCCCAGTTCCTGAACGCGGGTGTCAATATCAGCACGGCTAAGTTGAACCTCGCCGCTACCCTCTACAAAAATTGAGTCACTCATAGTTAATCCCATTCTTCAGTATGATGTTGTGTATCATTATGACCTGCCTTGGAAAGATGCTGCGGTATCACTTAGCTACGATTAGGCTAACATCAGCCCACCATTAAATTAATGCTGCTATAAGTGTAGGTATATCTTTTCTTATAACTCTAACGTCTTGAGGTTTAGATGTCTGAAGAAGTCCTTGCTGGAGGTAATGTTAACACTGAGGTCGTGCGTATCAAAAATACGGTGCGCCGCTCAACATCGCTCATTAGCCCTGCAGCCCACCGCCTACTTTTACATCTGGAGAGTCAGGGGTTTGAAGGCTGCCCTAAATTTCTGGGTATTGATGATAAAAACCGGGAAATACTCTCTTTTTTAGAGGGTGAAACAGGCATTCCTGAATACATCTGGCAAGACGATCAAGCTGTGGTTGCCACAGCTCAACTTTTGGAAAATTATCATGAAGCTACGCGCAATTTTCCAAAAGATGACACGCTCGTTTGGGGAATTACTTACCCGGATGCCTCGAGTCACGAGGTCATTTGCCACAATGATTTTGCGCCTTATAATTTTATTTTTAAAGATCAAAAGCCCTATGCTGTTATTGATTTTGATTTAGTTGGTCCTGGACCAAGGTTAAGGGACATAGCATATGCTGCTTACTGGCTAACCCCTTTATCTTTCAATACGCCTGATATGCAAAGTCACAGTGAGTTGGATTTACAAAATGATAGTGAAAGACTCAAGCTATTTTGTAACACGTACGGACTTGACCTTAGCTGCCA
>JBCCBI010000074.1:0-15987 GCA_039034155.1 Deinococcota bacterium
ATCCGGGCAGGATGTTCCCAGTTCAGCTAAACGTGATGCATTGTGACTGTTCACAAATTGTAAAGTAGCAACGTCACTATGGACGGTGCCAATCATTTTTTTCGTCTGCGACACCATCCCCCGAAGCACAGGCAAAAGCTGGGTCAAGACATCTTGACGAATATCATCAGAGAGCGATGGGTAGCGCTGTCCACCAAACGCATTTTCACCTTGGTCGTGTTGTTTTAGATAGGCTGCAGCTTTATCAATCAACGACAAACTAAGTTGATAGCACGCTTTGTCGTCATCTGACCAGTTGATGAGTCCGTGTTGACCCATGACAATGCCCTTAACATTCGGCCGCTGCTCGCACACGCGCTGCATGGTGAGTCCAAGTTCAAAGCCGGGACGTTGCCACGGAATCCACGCAACGTCATCACCATAAATGTCTTGGGTGAGGCGTTCTTGGTCCTTGCAGGCAGCGATGGCAATGACCGCTTGCGGGTGCGTGTGATCCACGTGGCGCTGCGGCACAAACCCGTGTAACGGCGTATCAATGGACGAAGCACGTGGGTTCAAGTTGTAAACCGCGTGCGGGTACATGCCAACCATGCTGTCCTCGAGCGGCGTTTTTAAGCCCTTATCTGCTGAGCTATCGTACATATCCCGCAGGGCAAGCAGTTTATCCAAGTAAAGTGATGCAAAATTCGCGCGTTTGGAGGTACGCAAATCCCCGCCGGAACCTTTAACGTAGAGAACATCTACATTATCACCTGTAAGTGGGTCGGGCAAGTTGAGTTTCGATGACGTGTTGCCACCACCTGTGTTGGTAATGCGCTGGTCGTTACCAAGTAAGTTAGAGCGGTAAACGAGGCGTTCAACCGCGTCGAGAGCGTCTGCCTCAGCGTCGTTCCAGAGGTTGTCGAGGGGGGTGAGCATGGGATCGTCCATAAAATGTGTCCTTAGGATAGGCTCGAGGCGGATTTGTTAACCATGAGGTTGCAGGAGCCCGAAAGGGAGATGGGGAGAAAGGGTGAAGGGGAGAGATTGTCAGAGATGACACTATGTTGATAGGTTTTTGTCGTGATCTTATCTACGAATGCAACACGTAAAAGCCATAAGCATTTCCATGTTGTATAGCAAGATGCTATCAGCAGGCTAACAGAGGAATATCAGCCCAAGTTCAAGGCATTAAATCAATGTACGTTAGCCTCGAGCAGCCAGCACCTTGGCCTCATACGCACGAATTTCATCTAAAAAGCTAGCACCCACAGGCACACCCTCACGCAAGCAGTGGTAATCCCAGACAGCGCCAAAGGGCATGGTTTTTTGAGCTTCGTGTAATGCCAAGCGGCTGGTGAAATCGCCGGCAGCTTCATGGGCGCGTAAGGTTTCGCTGGGCTCGAGCAAGGCCATTAACAAGGCTTGTAACGTACTGCGCGTGCCAATAACCCACGCTGCCAAACGGTTGATGCTGGCATCAAAAAAGTCTAGCCCAATGTGTACCCGCTCTAAATACTCACCTCTAACCAGTTCTTTCATCATGGCGACAAGGTCTTCGCCTAGGGTAACAACGTGGTCGCTGTCCCAACGCACGCCGCGACTTACGTGGAGCAAAACCTCATCAACAAAAAGCAGCACAGAAGAAAGTTTGTCGGTAATCGTTTCAGTGGGGTGGAAATGCCCAGCATCCAAACAAAGTAGTGTGTCACGACTTTGCGCGTAGCCCATATAAAACTCGTGTGAACCAACGACGTAACTTTCTGAGCCAAGTCCAAACAGTTTGCACTCAACCGCATCAAGATTGCCCTCTAGGGGTTCTGTAAAGATGCTATCAAGCGCAGCTAACAAGCGTTCACGAGGTGCTTTTCGGTCAGCCGGCACATCTTTGTAGCCATCGGGAATCCACACGTTGGTGATGCAAGGTGACTCGAGTCCTTGTCCAAAATACGCACCTATCTTGCGGCAGGCTTGTCCGTGTTCAATCCAAAACTGGCGGATACCCGCGTCTGCATGGGCAAGGGTAAAGCCGTCGTCGGCGAGCGGATGCGAAAAGAAGGAGGGATTAAAGTCGATGCCGTGGTGGTTGGTTTTAGCCCACTCGAGCCACCCCTCAAAGTGCTTCGGCTCAATCTCATTGCGGGGTATGGGCGTGTCTGTTTCCAAATAAAGCGCGTGTAAATTGAGGCGGTGATTGCCCGGTAGCAAGCTGTAAACCAGGTCTAAGTCCTGCCGCAATTCAGGGGCGCTGCGGGCTTTGCCGGGGTAATTCCCAGTTGCCATAATGCCCCCAGAAAGCCCACGTTCGGGGTCTTCGAAGCCGCCCACGTCATCACCTTGCCAACAGTGTAAGCTGATAGGAATAGTTTTTAAGATGTTTAGGGCCACATCGCTATCCACCCCAATACTGGCGTAACGTTCTTTGGCAAGGTTGTAGGCTTGTTCAACTTGACTATCTGAAATGGGTTTATGGTTGAGTGCTTGCATCAATAGGTTTGCGTCTTGACTCACAGCAACTCCTCAACGATGTCCTCAACGATGTCCCCGAGGACACCATCAAACTGTCACATGGCATTATCTAAGTGATTTCTTTTAACCACGTAACAACATCACTAACTTCTTTAAGATGATGTGCGTTATAGCACGGTTTTGGACGTTTTGTCAACAAAATCGCACAGAATTATTGTCAAAACCAACAAGCTCTTTACAAACTTCAACACGTCGTTTACAATGCCGAATACAACATCAACAGATTGTTTTTGCTGTTAGTAGCCACATCAACGTGTAAATGATGTGCTAAATAGCAGCCTCGAGCAGTAGCTTCAGGAGTTGTCAATTATCGTGACACATGCCTCTTCCGAATCCAATCAAGACCCTAGTGATGTTCACGATGCTGCGCTGGAGGACGTGCAAGGATCATCACCAAGCCAGTTGAGTGATGAACTTTTAGTTGACTCAGATGTGACAACCTCAGTATCTTCAGGACGTTTACTCCCCTCTGAACGGCTCATGCAAATTCGCAAACTGGTCAGTGCGCGTGGTGTCGTGCGGGTAAGTGAACTTGCCCAGCACTTTGAGGTCAGTGACATGACCATTCGCCGTGACCTGAGTGAGCTGGAGAAACTGGGTGCTATTGAAAAAACCTTTGGCGCGGCAGTCGTGAGCGAGCAAGCCTCCTTTGAAAATACTGTCAGCGAACGAATGCATCTCCACCAAGCGCAAAAGCAGGCAATTGCAGAACTTGCTACCAGTTTTGTTCAAGATGGTGACACCATTGCCATTGATGCATCCACCACTGGCTTAGCTTTAGCACAAGCACTTTATCAACGACCTATTAACGTCGTCACCAACGGGCTTGATGTTGCCCAGGCTTTACGCGGCGGGGCAGCGTCTGTGCTGATGACGGGCGGCGCACTGCGCGAGCGTTCAGGTAGTTTTTTGGGTCCCTTAGCCGTTCATGCACTCCAAGAAATTCGCGTGGACAAAGCCTTTTTAAGTGCCAAAGGCGTGCTCATTCCAGACGGCTTATTGGATTCAGATTTAGGTGAGGTTGACGTGAAACGCGCCATGTTGCGCAGTGCGGCAGTGGGCGTTGCCTTGGTGGACAGTTCTAAATTTGGCAAGCGGGCGATTGGCATGATTACCGATTTACAAGGTGTGACGCACTTGATTAGCGATAGCGGGCTATCTGCAACCGATCATGCGGCGCTCGAGCCTTTCACTCAAGTTCACATTGCCCACGTAAGTGGTGAAGGTAGCATCCTCGGCTCATGAGTCAGGTATGCGATGCCCTTAACACAACGGCACTTAATGAGCCTCAGCCTAATACAAAATCTTTAACGAGAAACCTATGACGACATCTCCCACAGCAAATTCAACATCACAACCTCTCTTAGACTTACGCGGCGTCCACAAGCGCTTCCCCGGCGTTCACGCATTACGCGGCGTTGATTTCAGCTTACACGCTGGCGAAATTCACGCGCTGGTTGGCGAAAATGGCGCGGGCAAGTCCACCCTCATCAAAATTATGTCTGGTGTCCATCAACCCGATGAAGGTCGAGTTCTAGTCAGTGGGCAGTCAGTTAACTTTCAATCTCCTAAAGACGCGCAAACGCACGGTATTGACACTATTCACCAAGAATTAAGCCTCTATCCCGAGCTCAGCGTAGCTGAAAACATCTTTTTAGGTCATGCGCCTATGCGCCAAGTTGGCCCTGCGTGGAGTCCGGTGAACGTGTTGGATTGGGAAACCATGCGCACGCGGGCACAAGAACTATTGGCTGATTTAGACGCGAGTGATATTGACGTGCGCGCTAAAGTGGGCAGCCTCAACATCGGCAACCGCCAACGGGTGGAGATTGCCAAAGCACTGTCACTCGAGGCCAGCGTGCTCATTATGGACGAACCCACGGCAGCTTTAACCGAGGCAGATGTCGCCAAATTGTTTGTCCTAACCAAGCGCCTACGCGAACGTGGCGTGGGCATTATTTACATCACCCACAGGTTAACTGAAGTATTTGAACTCGCCGATCGGGTAACAGTCTTACGCGATGGTAGCTATATAGATAGCAAACCCACCCCAGAAACCAACGAAGCTGAGGTCATCAGCATGATGGTCGGGCGCACCATTGAGCAACTTTTCCCCAAGCAAATGGGTAGTCCTGGTGAGGTTGTGCTCGAGGTACGCAACCTCACTTCGCCACCACTTACCAAAAATGTTTCGTTTAGCGTGCGTGCGGGTGAAATTGTTGGCTTAGCTGGACTGGTTGGCTCTGGGCGCAGCGAAACGGCTCAAGTCTTGTTTGGCATCACTCCAGCAACAAGCGGTGAGGTCCTCTTAAACGGTCAATCTGTTAACCTCACAAATCCTACTGAGGCTATTGCCGCTGGCATCGCCTACGTCCCCGAAGACCGGGCGCAGCAAGGCTTAATTCGCCCCATGACCATTCGTGAAAATGTGTCGCTGGCAGTGCTTTCTGGTAACAACCTCAACCAATTCATTGACAGCTCCACAGAAACCCAATTGGCAGCAGATGCCATTACCCAATTTGCCATTCGGGCTACGGGCGGCGAGCAGGTAGTTGGCAAACTTTCTGGTGGCAACCAGCAAAAAGTGGTAGTCAGCAAATGGCTCGCTAGCAAGCCTAAACTGCTCATTATTGACGAGCCAACGCGGGGTGTGGATGTGGGTGCCAAAGCTGAAATTCACCGTATCATCAGCGCGTTGGCAGTCGAGCAAGGGTTAGCGATTTTAATGATCTCGAGCGAACTCCCTGAAATTCTCGGCATGAGCGACCGCGTGCTAGTCATGCGCGAAGGTGAACTAGTCGCCGAGTTTGCCCGTCATGAATTTGCACATGATGGCAAGAATGATGCGCCACTTGATGGCCTCAAAGACAATCAAAAAGATAACCAAGCTGAACGCCTCAAACAAACCCAAGAGCGTATCGCGGCAGCGATGATGCGCGCATCTTCTCAGAGTGATGTAAGTGGGGTGGCTGTATGACATTGACATCGCAAACATCAGCGGCTCGAGTCACCCCCGCTTGGTTACGCGCCCTACCGCTCATCTTGGGAATTTTAATTTTACTAGCCTACTTTGTTGCTCCGTTTATAAGTCAACCCGAACGCGGCCCTAGCAGTTTACCCACCATTACCTCGAGTCGCGACAGCAACGAATTAGACCTATTAACAAACGGCCTCATTTTATTGCCGCTAGCTGCCAGCATTACCATTGCCCTGGGTATTTGGAATCTGGTTAACCCGCAACTGGCAAAGGCTACTGCCGTCATCAGCGCCATCTGCGGTGGGTTGATGTTGCAGTATGGACTCATGTTTGTGCTGGATGGACGTGAGGAAGGGTTGTTAAACACGTGGCTCGAGGCCGCCACATGGGGTCTCTGGGCATTGCTTATCGGCGCAGGTTTGCTCATCTTACAAGCGTTAATTCCTCGCGCTAAACCCGCGCCAGAGTTCCGCATCGGCACACTCATAGCCAACCAAGAAAGTGCCATCATCCTGGCGCTACTAGCAATTATCGTGTTAGTTGGCACCAACAATCCGCGCTTTTTGTCTACTCGCAATGTGCTAGATATTTTGCAAGGCAACGCCTACATCGCCGTAGCTGCCATCGGCATGTCGATGGTGATTATTACCGGCAACATCGACATTTCAGTTGGCTCGCTTATTGGTGTGTTAGCCGTAGTAAGCGGGCGTTTAGCGGTAGCTGGCGCGCCGATGATTATTGCGTGGTTGGTGCCGCTTTTGTTGGGCGCAGTGTTTGGGGCCTTGCTTGGCTGGCTGGTAGCGTATTTGCGTATTCCGGCGATTGTAGTCACGTTAGGAATGCTCAGCATCCTCAAAGGCGGGCTTATTTTGTGGACGAACGGGCAACGCGTCACCAACATGCCGCCTGCGTTTTTTCTCGCCCAAACGCGTCCGCTAGGTGTGCCCATGCCAGTTTGGTTCATGCTCATTTTGACGCTACTAGCTGCAGCTTGGATGCGCTACAGTCCACGCGGGCGCGCTCTGTATGCCGTTGGCGGCAACGCCGACGCAGCCCGACTTTCAGGTTTGTCTGAGCCGCGCATTGTGTTTAGCGTATTTGTCATTAGCGGCGTATTTGCAGGTATTGCCAGCGTGCTTTATGCAACCCAACTACGGGTCATTCAGGCCACGCCACCGCCCGCGTTAGAACTTGCCATCATTACCGCGGCAGTGGTGGGTGGGGTGAGTATTTTGGGCGGCAAAGGCACGGTCATTGGCGCAACACTGGCTGCAATTTTGCTCAACGCCATTCGTTCCGGCATGATTTTTGTGGGTGTATCGCCGTTTTGGATTCAAGCCATTCAGGGGTTGTTGATTTTGGCAACGGTGCTCACTGATTTGAGTAGGCGTCAGACCACGAGCGGGCCGCCAAAGTGGATGTTTTGGGTGAGGCGGTCGCATGTCTCGTAGATTTAGATTTGATGATTTGTCGGTGTCAAGTTTGGTGCCAAGCTCATCAACTTTATTGATGTCAGCATCATTGTTATCAATGGCTCGAGCATCGACATCACGCCAAAATCATCGGAAGATGAGATTGTCTCGAGCATATTTAGCTGATGGCATCATCTCGCTATTTCAAGGTCGCACAAACCTAGATGATGTGACTCGAGCCACATCTGAGCCTCTTACATACATCAACACCACACCCTCACACCAGGACACACCCTCATGAGCGACAAACCTTCACGCACAGTACCACCACCTCAGCAAGTCGAACGCCCTAATCCACTTAGCCGCTTGCTCAGTCAAGAAAGCGTCTTATTTGTCCTGCTCGTCATCATCACAATTGTGCTCGCGCAATTTAACGACAACTTTTTAAGCCGTCAAAACCTCCTCAATCAAAGCCGCCTGCTCAGTGAGGTTGGCTTGGTGGCGCTGCCGATGACCTACATCATCATCACGGGTGGCATTGACTTGTCGGTGGGCTCTATTTTGGGGCTTAGCGCTATTTTGCTGGGTTACAGTTGGCAGACGTGGAACTTGCCGTTACCCCTTGCCATCGTCACCGCGTTGCTTGTAGGGGGCACAGCGGGCTTCCTTAACGGGCTGTGTATTGTCCGGATGAAAGTGCCGCCGCTCATCATGACGCTGGCGGGCCTTGCCTTTTACCGGGGACTTGCCCAAGGCATCAGCCAAGCGCGCTCGGTCACAGGGTATCCGGACTGGTTTTTGTTTATTGCTCAGGGCAGCATTTTAGGTTTGCCCACGCAACTGTGGGTGTTTGTCATCATGGCGGTGCTTTCGGTGATTACCTTGCAACGCACGGTTTTGGGGCGCTCGCTTTATGCACTTGGTCACAACGCGGTAGGCGCGCGTTTTTCGGGTCTTCCGGTGGGGCGGGTACTGCTTACCATCTATACCTTTTCAGGGCTTATGGCCGGACTCGCAGCAGTTATTTTTGTGTCCAGAGTAACCACGACGCGCTCGGACATGGGGACGGGGCTCGAGCTAGACGTCATCGCGGCAGTTGTTCTAGGTGGCACCAGCATTTTTGGTGGCAAAGGTAGTATCATCGGCACCTTAATCGGCTTAGTCTTTATTCAACTTCTCAAAAACGGCCTCGCACTCATGGGTGTCACCAGTGATGCCACAACCATTGTCATTGGTAGCGCGCTCATTGTGGCAATTCTACTTAATAACCTTGTACAAGCTGCGCGCAATCGTTAACTCACTTTAACTAGACGAATACCACTCAGGAGGGTTATAATGTAAACATACTTCAACAAAATCGCACACGTTAATGGCAAACATGAACACGCTATCAGCACGTGTCAACACATTTAGCTGACGTGGTTTCATCGTGATGTTGTGATATGTGTGCCCCTGCAATATTGCTTGAAGTGGTCAATGAACATACAAACATCAGATTATGTATGTCGTTGATCGGCAGTCACTGATGAACAATTGGGGCTACCACAACGATGCCCTCGAGCATCAAATTTATCTTATGGAGGATTGATATGCAGTTACGGACTTGGTTAATCATCACATTGGTCGCTAGCAGTACGCTAGGCTTTGCGCAATCTCGCTGGGATGGCGCAGACGATTTGGACGTGAACCCTTTGGCTTGTGGCATGGACGCAGCCGGCGGCGAAATGATGATGCTGGACTATGACGGCGGCATGGCGATGGGCGCGCCTGATCTGGCTGGCGAGTTAATCACCCTAGTAGACGTACCTAAACTGGTGGGTATTGGCTATTTCAACGCAACTACCTTGGGTATGCAGCAAGCCGCCGAAGAACTTGGCAACGTAGACGTGCGCACTGACGGACCCACCGAAGCCAACATCGACGATCAAATTGCGGTGATTGAAAACTATATTGCTAGCGGTAACGTGAACGGTGTACTTTTTGCAGCCAATGACCCAGTGGCTATTTCACCTGTGCTGAGCCGCGCTTTAGAGCAGGGCATTCACGTCGTCGGCTACGACGCTAACTCGCAACCAGACGCACGCACTTGGTTTGTGAACCAAGCAGAATTTAACGGCATCGGCAAAGCTATGATCGATAGTTTAGCTGCCGAAAAAGGCGAAGACGCTAGCTTTGGTATTGTCACCAGTACCTTCACCACGCCCAACCAAGCGCGCTGGATTTCTGAAATGTGGGCCTACGCTAACCAGTGCTACCCAGAAATGGAATGGTTAGAAACCCTAGAAGCACAAGAAGACGCTGTGCTTTCCTTCAACCAAGCCAACACCCTCATCAATAAATACGGTGATGACCTCGACGGCATTTTGGGCATGACCAGTGTCGCTACGCCGTCCTCGGCAGATGCTGTCACCCAAGCAGGTCTTTGTGGTGAGGTTGCCGTGGTTGGTTTGGCCACCCCCAACGCCATGAAACCTTACGTGAACGAAGGCTGCGTGGAGTCCGTGGTGCTATGGAACCCGGTTGACCTTGGCTACGCTGCTACTTACGTGATGCGCGCCGTAGTTGATGGTGCCCTCAGCCCCGGTGATGCCAGTGTATCCGCAGGGCGTTTGGGCGACTTGCAAGTGGTGAACGGCAGCGAAGTGTTACTTGGCGCGCCCTTTATTTTCACCGCAGACAACATTAACGACTTCGATTTCTAAGAACAGTTGACGTCTAACGTCTAGCTCATCAGTGTGCATACGTTAGATGCGATGAATCTGTAATTTTCTGTGAGGTGGCAAGAAAAATGTCACCTCACGTATTTTATATTTACAAAAGGTAGCTTCGCGGATGGATGTCATATTTATAGCATTTCCACGAGTGACTGCCACAGGCAGCCTTCCCGTGCGACCTAGGGGAGTAGAAATCGACCTGCTCAGTGTGGGGGGACTGATCCTGGAACTGCTATTAGGTGATCTAACGTTACCAATAACATCGCCATGCTCAATTGCCTGTATTGACTCAACGTATGATACCGTTTCCGGTTAATTCCTGGCGGAATCAACCCGCGTGGAACGCGTAGAAAAAGTATGGATTCCATTGGGAACGAAATAAACGCGTCAGAGTTTATGTAGTGTTCAATCGGAATCCGTATGACTTCTATAGCAGGTATTATCGGCTCGACTCCAACTCAATACTCTGATGTCACTAACGTCGATATCATTAACGTCAATTCAATTCAACGTGCTGTAAAACAAATACTTCAATACATTCAAGAATGGTCTTGTGATGACACAGCAACCTCAACTTGTTAACGACCTCCTTTGGCTCGCCCGCGAACTTGGGCATGAACCTCGTCAGTTTGCCTTATTAGGCGAGGGCAATGTAAGCGCGCGCGCCAGTGACGATACCTTTTGGGTGAAAGCCTCAGGAACCTCAATGGCAACTTTGCAAAAAGGTGATGTCAGTTTGGTGTCGTTACCTAAGGTGTTGGGTTTGCTCGAGCACACCTACCTTTCCGATGACGCCATTGACATAGCCTTAATTAACGACGTACTTGTTGACACAACCCACAAAAAACCCTCGGTTGAAACCTTTTTGCACGCGCTCTGTTTGAATGCTGGCGCAACATGGGTAGGTCACACCCACACGCTGTCGGTCAACCAGATTATTTGCTCTCAGCTAGGTGCAGAACCTTTTTTAGGACATATTTTTCCAGATGCCATTGTAGTGTGTGGGGCTAAACCCGCCGTTATTCCTTATGTTGACCCTGGCTTTGTGCTTGCCAAAGCCGTTCAAGCGGAGCTAGCGCGTTTTTACGAAGCTGAAGGCAACCTCCCCAAAGTTATTTTGATGGAAAACCATGGCCCAGTTGCCCTAGGGCAAAGTTCTCAAGAGGTTCTAAACATCATGCTGATGCTGGATAAGTGGGCAAAAACATTGTTAGGAACTTATCAAATACAAGGCCCTAGATTCCTAACTCAAGATGATACTAACCGCATCGACAATCGTAACGACGAAGCTTATCGCCGCAAGCAACTTGTACAAAATCCAACCAAGATATCTTCAACTAAGGTGTCTTGAAGCGAGGTATTTTAAAGCATGGCAGATACGCGTGTTCACTTTTTAGCGGTTGATTTAGGGGCCTCGAGCGGCCGAGTTATCCACGGTCAATTTGATGGTCACAAGCTCTACCACAGTGAAATTCACCGTTTTGCTAACGTGCCTGTGCAGGTACCAAGCGTCAAGCTCGACACACCCGCTAGCCAGCACTGGGACGTGTTGCGCTTGTGGCAGTATATTCAGCAGGGTATAAGCCGTTACAACGCAACGGCACCGCTTACCAGCCTCAGCGTAGACACGTGGGGCGTGGATTTTGCACTGCTAGACGCACGTCAACGCTTGCTTTCCAATCCTTACCACTACCGTGACAGCCGTAATGATGGGTTAGTGGATGAAGTCTTGGGGCAACTTGCCAAAAAAGCCATTTATGAACACACTGGCGTGCAGTTTATGCAAATCAATACTCTTTACCAGCTTTACGGCATGGTCATACGCCAAGATCCACTGCTCGAGGTTGCCAAAACTTTACTGATGATACCTGACTTGTTTCACTTTTGGCTGTCTGGAGAAATGACGCTCGAGGTTACCGACGCGTCTACCACCCAAATGCTAGACGCTCGAGCACGCACGTGGGCCACGCCTGTACTAGAGGCACTTAACTTACCTAGTTATTTACTTCCAGAGGTCACACCCGACACATCGGTTGTAGGGCGTTTACGCCCAGATGTTGCCACCCAAATAGGTCTAGACAGATGTGCCATCATCGCTAGTGCTGGCCACGACACCGCCGCCGCCGTGGCCGCCGTTCCGAACCTAGATGAACACAGTGTTTACATAAGCAGTGGGACGTGGAGCCTCATGGGGATTGAAAGCTCCGAGCCAATTATCTCTGAAGTTGGCTTATCCATGAACATCACCAACGAAGCAGGTGTATTTGGCACCGTGCGGGTGCTTAAAAATTTAGCTGGACTGTGGGTGTTGCAGGCTTGCCAGCAGCACTGGCAAAAGTCTGGGGAGGACTATAGCTGGCAGGCGCTATTAGAGCTTGCTACCAGCACCCCCGCATTTGGGCCGCTTATTCGCCTTGGGGCAGAGACGTTTCTCAACCCACCAGATATGCCTGCTGCTATTGATGCAGCTTGCCGCGCAAGTGGGCAAACCCCACCGGATAGCATTGGTAAGGTTGTGCGCTGTTGTTTAGAGAGTTTGGTGCTCGAGTACAAACTTGTCCTAGACGAACTCAGTACCGTCTCAGCTCGTCACTTCAATACCATTCGCATTGTCGGCGGCGGCGCGCAAAATGCCCTCCTCTGCCAACTCACCGCAGACGCTTGCCAGCTCCCGGTTGTGGCTGGTCCCGTTGAAGCTACGGCTCTGGGCAACCTTATGCTGCAGGCCGTCGCTACCGGACACATCGGCTCACTTGCTGAAGGTCGTCAGGTGATTGCTGCGTCCGTGTCGCCCGTAACCTATGAGTCTCAATCCAACACCGACGGCTGGCAAGACGCTTATGCGCGTTTTCGCAGGTTACCTAGCTGACTACCTTTTGTAGTGCTTCTACTAACCGTTCCATATCCTCTGTACTGTTATACCCCTGCACCGACACCCGCGCATACGCCCTCCCAAGATGCTCCGTAAACGGCACCTCCACACCTGTACGCTGCCAAAACTCCGCTTGTAGATTGCGGAGATCATGACTTGTCGGAATCTCCAAAAGCGCCATCTGCCGGTAACTGTTTGCTGAAGGATAGGCACTAGATACACCCGCTATTTGTTGCCACTGTGCCATTGCGTCGGTAAGTAGGTCATGACAGCGTGCTTGCACACGTCCCCAAGCGTGCTGAGCTTGAAAGTGAATAGCAGCAGGCACACTAAGATAGGCAGAGTAATCTGCAGTGCCTAAAAACGCAAAGTCGTTTTGAAAATTGGACCCTAGACTCGTCATGTTGCGCCGCCGCCAGCCGACAATGAGCGGTTCAATGTGCGCTTGTTGCTCGGGTCGCACATATAAAAATCCAGCACCCTTGGGACTGCAAAGCCACTTGTGGCAGTTACCTGTGTAAATGTCTGCGCCTAGGTCGGGTAGGTTAAGCGGAAGCTGACCAGGGGCGTGCGCGCCGTCAATAACGGTGAGGATGTTAGTAGCGCGTGCCCGCGCGCAAATCTCTTTTATAGGTAACGTCTGTGCGGTTGCTGAGGTAATGTGACTCAAAAAAATAACTTTTGTTTGTGGCGTCACATGTTCCCAAAAGGCATCAACTAGATCATCTGCAAAGGGTAAGGCCAGAGGCGCTTTCACGTAGCTAAAGCCACGCTTTTCAGACCAGTGTTGCCATGTATGGTCACACGCGCCATATTCCTGGTTGCTGCTCAGAACTTCATCACCTGAAGCAAGGTTGAGGGAGTTGACGACGCTGTTGACGCCAAATGTTGCGTTGGGAACAAAGACCACATCCATTGCATTACAACTCAGATAGGCTGCGAGGCTCGCTCGAGCGCGTTGTAGATACTCTGTTAATTCATCTCTAAAAAACTGGACAGGTTGTTGCTCCAAGTGCCGCTGCCAGCTCTGATACACCGCAAACACCGCTTTGGGCGTGGCACCATACGACCCATGATTCAAAAAGGTGATGCCGGGGCGCAAGCAGAACATAGTTTTGAGGTCTTCATAGCTAGGAGGTCCAGCAGCTACATTTACGTCTGCCTCGAGTAGGTCGGTGCTAGCATGGCAGGCTATTAAGCTCTCAACCAGTTGAGGTTTACTAAGGTGGGAAATTACATCGTCAGTGAGGTTCATAGAGAAACTTTCCCCCATTACATCCGTCATTTACAACCAGCCATGACTACGTTGACCATCGTCGTTAACAACTTCAGCTTGCCTGTAGACTTAAACCCTAAGGTCGACATCATCAACCTAGCGCGTCTGCTTGGGGTCAAGCGCGTCACGTAAACCGTCTCCTAAAAACGAAAAGCCAAGCATCACTAAAGCAATCGCAAGCGTAGGAAATAGCGCTAAGTGCCAATACACACGCACGTAGGCGTTACTGACACCAACCATCTTGCCCCAACTCGCGAGCGGGTCGTTGATGCCGAGGCCTAGAAAACTGAGCCCAGCCTCAGCAAACATGGTTGTAGGAATACCAAAACTCACCGCAATGAGCACGGGGCTTAAAGCGTTGGGGAGAAGATGCTTAAAGATGATGCGCCATTCGGGCATACCGAGAGCCCTGGCTGCATCAATAAACGGCCGCTCGCGGAGGGTGAGTATTTGTGCCCGCGTTAGCCGCGTAATGGTAATCCAACTGGTCACACTGAGCGCCACAATGAGCGTGGGCAGGCCGCCCCCCAAGATAGAAATAATCAAAATAGCAAACAGCAAACTGGGAAAGGCAGTACTCACCTCAATTAGACGCTGGACGATAAAATCTACCCGCCCGCCGGCATAGCCTGCCAGTGCACCCAGCGGTAAACCGATGAGTAAGGCAATGCCCTGCACGCTAAAACTCACTAAAAGGGAGGTGCGCGCGCCAAAAATAAGCCTACTGAGGTAGTCTCTGCCCACTTCGTCGGTGCCCAGGGGATGGTCAGGGTTGCTAAACGGAAACAGGAGTACCTTGTCGAAGGCAGCTTCATCAAATGGGTGTGGTGCAAGCCACGGTGCAAGGATGGCAACAAGCACAAACACAAACACAATGGCTAGCCCAATGACTGCTAAACGGTTGCGCACAAAGCGGCGGCGGGCGTCTTGCCAAAAGCTGCGCCCAGCCTCAGTATCTTTGCTAACACGAGCAAGCTTACCCAAAACCGATGCGGCGAGCGGTTTAGCCACGGGCTTGTCCTGTTAAACGCACGCGCGGGTCAATAAGTGTGTAAGTGATATCGGTCAGCATATACATGATGCCCCACAGCACAGCAATGAGCAAAAACGTGGCCATAATCATGGGGTAGTCGCGGTTGAGAGTGCTGGTCACAAAAAACTTGCCGAGGCCGTTGATGCGGAAGATGGACTCAATGAAGATGCTACCTGTAATCAAATTGGGGATTTCGGCTCCAAGGGCCGTCACCATAGGAATTTGCGCGTTGCGAAAAACATGTTTCATCATCACGCGGTCGCGGCTAACGCCTTTGGCTACAGCCGTGCGCACAAAGTCTGCCCGTTTAACATCCACGATGCTCGAGCGCGTATACCGCGCCACCAAAGCCATGGGGGCCAGCGCGTAGGCAATAACTGGCAAGACCCAATCAGCACACAAGAAACTTCCAATCAAGCAGTTAGTACTCCCCCAGCCACCCATAGGTAGCCACTGGCGGGCAACTGCAAAAAACAAGATGAGCCACATGGCAATTACAAAGTTAGGAATCGTCACACCAAGCGTTGCTGTAAACGTCAGCAGATTATCTACCCAAGAATTTTGATGGTGTGCTGCAAATACACCTGCTAAAATGCCCAAACTAAACGCCACGGCAATAGTCACCAAACCAACTTGTAACGTTACTAACCAGGTTTTACTGATAAGCGCCGTCACAGTTGTGTTCGGTTGCTGATACGGGATACCAAAATCGCCTTGTAAGGCGTTACCCATGTAGTTTAAGTACTGCCGCCAGACAGGTTTGTCGAGGCCGTACTTGCGGAGGATATTTTCTTTGGCAGCCGGTGGCAAGCGCCCTTCGGTTTCGTCAAAAGGGCCGCCAGGAACCGCGTGCATCATACTAAACACCACCATGGAAACAACAAACAGCACCATAATGAGCGACAAGATACGCCCAAAAATGTAGCGGGTCATGAGGGGTGCCTCGAGTTGCTCGAGCACGGCCATTTTCTAATTAATATATTCGTTTTGTCCATAAAATCATATCCACATTTGCATCATCTTGAAACATCATTTTCAAAAACATCAACACTCAATGCCATCACCCAGATAATCCATCAGCATAAAAGATTTTACAATATCTCTGATAAATATACAGGAGGCGCGCTCAATTGAGTACGCCCTCCTGTTGCAATCAGTTTAGGTAAAGCTAAGCACTCACCTTCTTGAGATTAGC
>JBCCBI010000075.1:0-15923 GCA_039034155.1 Deinococcota bacterium
ACTCAGCAAAAACTCGCAGTATGCCAAACGGTGGTTGCTGTAATCCATTCCCTATCGTTTCATTTCCTTACCTCGTGCGTAAGTCCTACTATTGACGCGTTTGAAGTCTGGCTCAACTCAACGGACGCGTGGGCATCCTTCAGCACACAATAGGGTTTAGAGGTAGACCCGTGAAGACAGTAGCCAAGAAATCCAAGAACAGCATTCATAAGAATGGTAATGGTGAAGGTTCAATCCTGAAGCTTGCAGATGGTTCGTGGCGTGGGTTCATTACCATTGGCTTTGATTCACGGGGTAAACAAATCAAGAAATGGCGGCGGGGTAAAACACGGCGCATTGTTGCTGAGAAACTCAATAAAATTGCAGCGGAGGCAGGCTCGAGGTTAATTACACGACCCGAACAGGTAACAGTCGGTGAGTGGCTCGTCCAATTTGCTGCCCTTAAAGCAAGTGAGGTCAAACCCCGAACACGTGAAAATCATCAGCACTATCTCAGCAAGCTACAGCCTGAATTGGGACATATATATCTGCATAAATTTCAAGCGTTACAGATTAAACGCTTTTACAGCAAGCTTGCTCAGCAAGGCTTAAGCCCTTCAGTACGACAGCATATTCATCATTTTCTCAAAGCGGCCTTACGCGAAGCGTTGAAGCTCGAGCTGATTGAGAAAAATCCTATCGATGTCATCGATACACCCAAAGGTGGACGTCTTGTTCACCCACAAGTGTGGCGACCTGATGAAGTAAAGCAGTTTCTTAACACCGCACGTAATGACAGACTCTACGGCCTTTTTTACTGCTTGCTCGCGCTCGGAACCCGCATTGGTGAACTAATTGCTCTAAAGTGGTCAGACCTCGATGGTGACAAGCTTCACATTGAGCGCACCGCTGGCATTGTCGCAGGCAAACTGGTTATTGGTACGCCTAAGACTAGGCGCAGCATTCGGTCGCTTTATCTGAGCCCCGATGTGCTAGAGGTTCTAGCGCAACAGCGTGAGACACAAGCCTTGGAACGTTCAGTTGCATCAAGCTGGACAGACAATCAGCTTATCTTTGCAACCAGTGTGGGTACCTATCCTGACACACACAATGTCAGACGAAGTTTTCGCCGCCTGATTAAGGCTGCAGATGTACCCAATATCCGTATTCATGATTTGCGCCACACCTATATCACCCTTGCCCGCGATGCGGGTATTGATGCTGAGGTTGTGGCTGATCGTGTAGGACAAGACGTCCGCGTCACGATGCAAATTTATAGCCAAGTGACCGAGGACAGAAAACGGAAAGCCGCACGCAACTTGGAGGACTTACTCAATGATAATCAGTGGCACCTACGTGGCACCTACCGGCCCCCAAAATCAGCCGATTCAAACCCTTATGGCTCTAACTAAACTTTTTGGAAATTGCGTCCAGCAGGCTAAAACTTCTTCAAGCCTACTTATGCCTATTGGTGATAAAAGCACCTTACAAGCGGAGGGTCGGCGGTTCAAATCCGTCATCGCCCACCAAAAATACGTCACAGATGTAATTAATCGGACAGCTTACTAGGCTGTCCGATTTTTATTGTGGCGAATGATACCTACGTGGCACCTAAACATCCAAGCTACCTTAAAACAATCAACATACTCGAGCCCTACAGAGCGAAACCCCTATGCTTTCCGTTGTAATTTCCCTTAACCTGCTGACGCTGTTGCCAGATCAAACTCTTCAATAAGCTGCTCAACCCACTTTTCGACTCGCTCCTCAGTTAAATCGTTCTGGTTATCTTCATCTAACGCCAAGCCCATAAACTGGCCTTCTTTAACGCCGAGAGATTCGTCAAAATCGTAATCTTCTGAGACATCGGTAAATCCAACTAGGTTAGCCCCCTGCTCTGCAAGCTTGTTACCAAGAATGCCAATAGCATCACAATAGTTGTCGGGATAGCCAACCTGATCGCCAAGACCAAATATAGCCACCGACTTACTGCTCATGTCCAGATCATCTAATTCTTCAAATTTGGCATCCCAGTTTTCCTGCAACGCACCTTCATCCCATGTCGACGAGCCGATAATGAGGTAGTCGTACTCTGCCATCTTCTCAACTTCTGTTGAACCTATCTCAAATGCTTCAACTAGGTCTGGCATTTTAGCGTTGAACGTGTCCTGAATCATTTGAGCATCTTTTTCAGTGGCTCCAGTTGTTGAGCCGTAGAAAAGTCCAATCGTTGCCATCTTGTTACCTCCAATTTTGTCCGAATTTTTTGATGTGTTTGTTGACTCGATTGGCATCATGATACTGCCTCATCGACAGCTTAGATACGGACATTTGTCTGAAATTTAATACAAATTTGTCAATTGGGACGACATTGAATAAGTCGACTTAGAGTAAAGATATTCCACTTCCTGATAGGGAAAAATACTTGACTGTAAGTGCTAAAGCATCCTGTGATATTGTGCATGCCTATGCAACTACATGTACATGAGGCAGGATATACAAGTTGTAAAAGTCAGCTAAGAAGACGTGTGAGCCGCATCACGCGTGAGGTGAGGCCGTGATTCGCATTGGCATCGACGTCGGCGGCACCAATACAGACGCAGTCATCATGCAAGACAGCGACGTAGTTGAGGCTGTTAAGGTCCCCACCAGTGAGGACGTGACTGAGGGTGTGCTGGGTGCGCTCGAGAACGTCCTAACATCAGCTAATATTCACCGAGACGCTGTTGATGTGGTCATGATTGGCACCACCCACTTTACTAACGCTGTCGTTCAACAGCGCGACCTTGCGCTGACGGCAGCAGTGCGTTTAGGCTTGCCAGCAACGGCCTCACTGCCGCCTATGGTGGACTGGCCAGAGGGTCTGCGGGCAACGCTGGGGCATCACGTCTATTTAGCCCATGGCGGTCACGAGTTTGATGGGCGTGAGATTTCGCCTTTGGATGAAGCTGAACTTCGCGGCATCGCTGAAGATATTAAGTCCAAAGGTGTACGCAGCATTGCCATTTCAGCCGTGTTTAGCCCTGTTAATACCAACATGGAACAGCAAGCTGGCGAGATCATTCGCCAAGTCCTGCCTGATGTTGACATCACCTTGTCTAGTGATATTGGGCGAATTGGCATCCTCGAGCGGGAAAATGCAGCCATTATGAACGCCTGTTTGCGGGAGTTGAGTCGGAAGACCATTCAAGCGTTTGGGCAAGCCTTAAACCAAGCTGGTATTAACGCGCCCTTTTTCCTCACCCAAAACGACGGCACCCTCATGAACGCCGACTACGCCGAGACCTTTCCGGTACTCACCTTTGCCAGCGGCCCTACCAACTCCATGCGCGGCGCAGCCTTTTTGTCGGGCCTGCAAGATGCCATCGTGGTAGATGTCGGCGGCACAACCACCGACGTAGGCGCGCTTCATCACGGCTTCCCGCGGGAAGCGAGTGTGGCAGTAGACGTGGGTGATGTACGCACCAATTTCCGTATGCCGGATGTTTTTAGTGTGGGGCTGGGCGGCGGGTCGCTTGTCACCGAGACAGATGCTGGCGTCACCGTGGGGCCGCAGAGTGTGGGCTACCGCTTGTCTGAATTAGGGCAAGTCTTTGGCGGTGACAGTCTCACTAGTACCGATATTGCGGTGGCTGCTGGCAAAGCTGATATTGGCGATGCAAGTAAGGTTGCACATTTGGGTGACGATCTCGTTAGCCATGCCCAAGCATTTATGCACGAGCTGTTGACGGTATCAGTTGAGCGTATGCGCCTATCGGCTGAGCCTATTCCGGTGATCGCCGTGGGCGGCGGGAGTATTTTAGTGCCGGCTGAGCTAGCCGGGCTGAAGGTTATTAAACCCGATCACTTTGCAGTTGCTAACGCAGTTGGTGCCGCCATCGCCCAGATAAGTGGTGAGGTAGATAGAGTGTTTGCCCTCGCTGAAATGTCCCGCGATGACGCCGTGAATGAAGCTAAGCAGGAAGCGATTAACAAAGCTGTGGCAGCTGGAGCAGACCCAACCTCAACGGATATTGTGGATGTGGAAGATGTGCCGCTAGCCTACTTGCCTGGCAATGCCACGCGCATTCGGGTTAAAGCTGTGGGCAACTTGCAGGTGACATCATGAGGCAGATTGAGGCTAGTGCCATGGAGGATGTTGCCATTGGTGGTGCGGTGCTAGGCACTGGGGGCGGGGGAGACCCGTACATTGGCAAACTTATGGCAATTGAGGCGATTAAGCGCCATCAACCTGTTGAACTCGTAGATGTTGACGAACTCAAAGATGATGACCTAGTGGTAACTGCCGCCATGATGGGTGCACCTACTGTGATGGTTGAAAAACTACCCGAAGGACAAGAAATAGTCATTGCATTTAAGAAGCTCGAGGCCTTCCTTGGCAAACCCATCCGCGCGGTGCTGTGCGCTGAAGCTGGCGGCCTCAACTCGACCACACCGTTTATTGTCGCAGCGGAGACGGGTTTGCCGCTGGTAGACGGCGACAGTATGGGGCGGGCGTTTCCCGAACTGCAAATGGTTACGTTTAGTTTGCACGGGATTTCGTCCACCCCGATGGTTATGGCCGACGACAAAGGTAACTCGGTGGTGCTAAGTACCATCAGCAACTCGTGGACGGAGCGTTTAGCCCGCTCAGCAACGATTGATATGGGTGGGGCAGCTATGATTGCGCTTTACCCGTGCGATGGCGCAACGGCTAAAAAGGCGGTCATTCGCGGGACGATTAGCCTAATTGAAACCATTGGGAAAGCGATTCGGGAGGCTCGAGCAGCAAACCAACCCCCAGTAGAAGCCGTCAAAGCTGTCACAGGTGCGCGCGAGTTATTCCGGGCCAAAGTCACCGACGTAAGCCGCCGTACCGAAGGCGGGTTTGCTAAGGGTGAAGCAACTCTGAGTGGGATTGATGAAGATAGCGGCCACAGCTACAGCCTCAGCTTTCAGAACGAGTTTTTAGTAGCGCAACAAGATGGCGACATGCTCATCACCGTGCCTGATCTCATTACTTTGCTGGATGTAGACACGGGCGAGCCTATTACTACAGAGTCGTTACGGTTTGGCTTTCGGGTAGTGGCATTGGGCATTCCCTGTGACCCTCAGTGGCGCACGCCGGAAGGGCTCGAGCTGGTTGGTCCGCGCTATTTTGGCTACGACGTGGACTATATTCCTATTGAAGAACGGACTTTAGGGTGAGGTTAGTTCGTGTCTGCATCTGATAACTATGCGACCTCAACAACCGCAACGCTAGCACCACGAATCATTACCGAGGCTGATTTGGAGGCGCTCGAGCTTGGTGCGGCTGTCCTGGGCACGGGTGGCGGCGGCAATCCTTACATTGGTAAACTGCGCACCCGCGAGCTGCTGCGCAGTGGTAAAAAAGTTAAACTGATCTCCTTACATGACCTACCAGATGATGCGTTGGTCGTAAGTGTTGGTGGCATTGGCGCACCTGTTGTAGGCATTGAAAAACTGGAACACGGCGACGAGTGCTACCAAGCCCTCAAAGCTGTGGAGGCAGAGGTGGGTAAGCCCATCAGTGCGTTAATCCCGGCTGAGATTGGCGGTGCAAATAGCATGGAACCCATGTTAACCGCAGCTCAAGCAGGCTTACCTGTTGTGGATGCTGACGGCATGGGGCGGGCTTTTCCAGAGTTGCAAATGTGTACCTTTTTTATTTACGGTCACAAACCTGCACCTGCTGCTATTGCCGACGATAAAGGTAATAAAGTGGTTTTTCGTGAGGTGATTGATATGTATTGGCTCGAGCGTCTTGCCCGCGCTGTTACAGTGCAGATGGGCGCAGCCGCTGGCTATGCAGACGCCCCCATGACAGCGGGCTATCTCAAAAAGTACGCTATTCCTAACACCGTCAGCCAAGCACTCAACCTCGGCTATGCCATTCAAAAGGCCAGACAGGAAAAACGCCATCCGGTTGAAGAAGTGTTGCGAGTTGAGCGTGGCAAGTTAGTGTTTGAAGGCAAAATCACCGATGTTCGTCGTGAGTTAAAAGGTGGGTTTGCGGTGGGCAAGGTAGACCTCGAGGGCTTTAGCAAGTTTCAAGCTGAACAAGCCAGCATCGACATTCAAAACGAAAACCTCATTTTTTGGCGAGGTGAGCGAGCTGAGGTGACGGTACCCGATCTCATCATCATGCTGGACAGTGATAACGGCACGCCTATTACAACTGAAGTGTTGCGTTATGGGCAGCGGGTAGCTGTGTTGGGGTTGCCCTGTCATTCGCTGTTACGAAGTCCAGAAGCGCTCGAGGTCATCGGCCCAGCTGCGTTTGGCTACGACATTCCTTATGAGCCGCTCGAGGACAGCTAAACTACCTCAGCCTACACCCGTGCTTGAATTAGCTTGCATACCTATGTAAAAATGCACTTTACAAGACTCCTGTTAACTGTTGACGTTGATTGAGGCAATGTTGCACTAATGGAAAGATTGAGTTGTCACAAACGTAAAAATCACATCAACCTTTCACGAGTAATAGAATGGCTCAAATGTCCTCAAGATGAAATTAGTTTGCATTGGCGCATAAAAACACATTGACATCAATTCGTAATGAAAGGGTAAAGATGAAAAAAATTAGTTGGCTCCTAGGAATTTTGGTCGTACTCACAACTGCCTATGCTGAGGTCATCACCATCAACGTAGTGCAAATTTTTGGCACTATCGACCCAGCAAAAGTGAACGACTACACCGAGTACATGGCAGCCGTCAACCTATACGACGGTTTGGTGACCGTTGGTGCTGACGGCGAAATTTTGCCCCAACTAGCTGAAAGCTGGGAGGTGTCAGAAGATGCCACTCAGTTTACGTTCACCTTAAAAGAAGGTGCGCTGTTTCAAGATGGTACGCCTGTTACAGCGGGTGATGTTGTGTATTCAGTTGAGCGGTTATTGGAAATTGACCAAGGGCCCGCATTTTTGTTTCGAGACGTGTTGACCGCGGACAACGTGGCTGCCCTAGATGAACGCACCGTGCAATTTACGCTAGACGAGGTGTTTTCACCGTTTTTAAGTACCGTGCCACTTATTTTTGTGGTGAATCAAGAACTTGTTGAAGCCAATAACGAAGACGATATGGGGCAAGCGTTTTTGACGGATAACGCAGCTGGGGCAGGGCCATATATGCTCGAGTCCTGGGAACGCGGCGCGCAGATGAGCATCAGCCGCTTTGGGGACTACCACATGGGCTGGGACGACACCGCCCTAGACGGCGTGCGCTTTATTGTCACCAGTGACGAAGCCACCATTCGCTCGCTGGCTGCTAGTGGCGAACTGACCATGACCAGTCAATATTCTGCTAGCGAAACGTATGATGCGCTTGACCGCATGGAGCGTTTTCGGGTTGAATCACGCCCTACAGCAACCGCGTTTTACTACAAGCTCAACACCCAAGTGCCTCCGACTGATGACGTGCACATTCGTCGGGCGATTTCTTGTGCCACCGACTACGAAACCATCCGTGAGGTGATTTTCCCGGGTGACCCACTCGCTGGGCCCTTGCCAGAAGCTTTTGGTGAGTTTGTACTGGAAGGTGTAGCTGCACCCACGTTTGATCTAGATTGTGCTAGGGAAGAGATTGCCAAGAGCAGCTATGCTGGTCAAGACTCTATTCCCATTACCCATGCCTACGTAGCAGATGCGCAATTTGAAGAAGAGATCGCGCTGCTTTTCCAAGCCACCATGGAACCGCTTGGGTTTGATGTCACGCTGCAACCTGAACCGTGGAACCGCATCACCGAAATTGCGAGTGACATTGAGACAACGCCTAACATGACCCAAGTGTTTTACGGGCCCACTTACCCTTCCCCGGATTCCATGTTCTATGTGCAGTATCACAGTGAGTCAGCTGGAACGTGGGCGTCTATGGAATGGGTTATGGACGAAGAAATTGACGCGCTAATTGATGCCGCGCGAGCAACGGGTGATACCGCTGAGCAAATTAGCATTTACCAAGAACTTCAGCAGCAACTAGTTGACCTACAACCTGCGACCTTCTTGTTGGTGCAAACGGTGCGGCACGCCATGGATAACTGCCTAACTGGTTTTGAGTACGTGCCAGTGCAAAGTTTTGACTACGACTTTTCGCGCTACAGTTGGACGTGTGAATAAGCGTTTTGCTATCAAGCGTTTGAAGTAAGTTTAAGTATGGAATTGAGGTGGCCTTGTCCACCTCAGTTTTAGTTGACGGACGATACGAGTGTCATTTCCTGTGATGAGGAGATATTTAGTGTTGAGATGCTCGAGGATGACCTTAGAGATATGAGTTTTGTGACTCGAACATCTAAAAAGTAATTACATCAGGCAAGTTTAGACATCATTTACCATCAACGATTATTGTTAGCGATGTTATCCTCAGCAGCAGATTGTAAGTCATTAATATCTTCAGTTTTATGTGAGGTTGACAGCCTCAGTCTAACTGTCGAGGAGTGTGTAACGCTGATGTTTACAGGTTTACATCAACCATCATCAATGTGGCTATTAGATAACTGCCACAACTACTCGATGAGGTAAGCATGGAATTTTTGTTCTATATCATTCGCCGCGTGTTGTGGTCGGTGGTTGTTCTGTTGGGGTTGTCGGTAACGATATTTTTTATCGCTAGGGTGATTCCTGGTGACCCTGCCCGCATTGCCCTAGGACCTACCGCCACACAAGAGCAGGTCATCAACTTGCGCCGTGAAATGGGCTTAGATTTGCCGCTACCTGTGCAATATGTGCGCTACTTGAGCCGGCTTGTGCAGGGTGACTTAGGTCAGTCGCTACTCACCCAACGCAGTGTGAACCGCGACATTGCAGGGGCGTTTCCAGCTACGTTTGAGCTGGTGCTTACGACTATCTTTCTAGTTGTGGTGATTGGCATTCCCAATGGCGTGCTGGCAGCCCGGTTCAAAGATTCGTGGCTAGATAACGTGAACCGCTTAACCTCGCTCATTGGCGTGGTGACGCCGAGTTTTTTCTTGGCGCTACTGTTACAACTGCTGGCGGGTTATGTGCTGCGTATTTTGCCCACCTCAGGCAGATTACCTGCCGGAACAGACTTTACCGCAGATATTACTGGCCTTATCACGCTAGATGCCATCTTAAAAGGTAATTGGCAAGTGTATTTTCAGGGCTTGCGGCACTTGCTGCTTCCTGCGTTAGCACTGTCTGCCACAGGGATTGGACAGATTGCCAGAATTACGCGCTCGAGCATGATTGACGTAAGCCGCCGCGACTATATTGAAGCCGCGCGGGCGTTTGGCATTCCGGATATGGTCACAACCTTCAAATACATGCTCAAACCCTCGTTTATTCCTACCCTGACGCTGTTGGGGTTAACCTTTGCATCCTTACTAGGAAATGCGTTTGTTGTCGAGATGGTTTTTAGTTGGCCCGGTATGGCGAGTTACGGCGTGCGCACCATCTTGCAAAAAGACTTTAATGCCGTGATTGGCGTGGTCATGGTCATTGGTGCGTTTTTTGTGGTTGTGAATGTGATTGTGGATGTGCTGGTTGGTTATGTTGACCCGCGGGTGCGCTTGCGTGGAGGCAACGCCTGATGAAGCTAAGTACATCTGAAAGCATCATCAACCATGCTGCTAATATCTTGTTGAAAAATATCTTATTGAGGACGGAACTTATCTCGTCAAGACAACATCTATGTATGAGTGATGTAAAGGGTGATGCCACATGAGTGTTGCGCGACCTCCGCTCACTTTGCCTGCTCCTGAAAGTATTCAAGAACGGCCCGCATGGCAGCGCAACTGGTATCGCTTTAGTCGCAACCCGTCGGCAGTGATTGGGGCGGTATTGGTTGTATTAGTGGTTATTTGTGCGCTCTTTGCACCTTACATTGCCCCCTTTCCAGAACACGCAGATGCTTTTGTGGACTTTCGCAACCGCCATCAACCGCCGTCGACTGCGCATTGGTTCGGCACGGATAATGTTGGGCGAGATGTCCTCAGTCGGGTGCTGTTTGGCTACCGTATCTCGTTGCTCTTGGTGCTGTTTGTTTTGGGGCTTTCAGTGCCGTTTGGGGTGGTGTTAGGGCTTGTGGCGGGGTACGTGGGAGGTTGGCTCGAGCTTGTCATCATGCGGATTACTGACATATTTCTAGCGATTCCCCCGTTGGTGATGGCCCTTGCGATTACAGCTGCACTATCGCCTACTTTGGTCAATGCCATGATCGCCATCAGTGTGTTGTGGTGGAACTGGCATACCCGTTTGGTTTACGGCATCGTGCGTTCCTTAAAAACAGAGGAGTACATTGACGCGTGCCGAGTTATTGGGGCAAGTCGTTGGCATATTTTGTTTCGTGAGTTACTGCCTAATTGTATGTCAGCAGTGCTTGTCAAAACAACCTTGGATGCTGGCTTTGTGATTTTAATTGGTGCATCGCTCAGCTTTTTAGGCATTGGTGCGCAACCGCCCACGCCAGATTTAGGCACGATGGTTGCTGACGGTGCAGGCTATCTACCCGATATGTGGTGGCAGTCGATGTTCCCAGGTTTAGCGATTTTGGTGGCGATTTTGGGGTTTAACTTGCTGGGTGATGGTTTGCGCGACCTGTATGACGTGGAGGTGGGCTAGGTGGGTGTGATGCCTAGCTCGAGCCCCCCATCATCAAATACACAGCAAGAGGCTGTTTTATCCGTTCAAGATTTACGCGTGAGTTTTAAGGGCTTTGCCGGGACGGCTAAGGTGCTCGAGGGGGTGAGTCTCGAGGTGCACCGGGGTCAGCGGGTTGGCCTAGTTGGCGAATCCGGTTGCGGTAAAAGCGTCACCATGAAAACCGTGATGGGAACCCTTGCCACACCACCTGCCCAAATTGATGGTGGTCAAGTTCTGTACCGGGGTTCAGAACAAGATTCAGCGCAAGATTTGTTAAGGTTATCACCATCTGCACGCAATGCGCTCAAAGGGCGCGATATTTCCATGATTTTTCAAGATCCCATGACCGCGCTCAACCCGGTGTTTCGGATTGGTGAACAACTCGATGACATTATTCGCTATGCGGATAGACGAGGTGTGAGTGGCCGGGGTGGGCAGCGCCGCAATCGCCGCGAACGTAAAACGCGGGTCGTCGATGTCTTAGGGCAAGTGCGTTTGCCTGACCCACAACGCATTTACAACAGCTACCCCATGCAGCTTTCTGGTGGGATGCGCCAGCGGGTCCTCATCGCTATGGCGCTGCTCAACGAACCCACCCTCCTCATTGCTGATGAACCTGGTACCGCGCTAGATGTCACCACCCAAGACGAAATCTTGAACTTACTCAACGACCTTGTGGTGGATAAACACCTGGCGCTACTTATGATTACCCACAACCTTGGTGTGGTACGCGAAATGACAGATGTCGTTTACGTGATGTACGCCGGGCGCATTATTGAATCTGGACCCACTGCTGAACTGTTTGCTGCACCGCATCACCCCTACACCAAAGCCCTGCTTGCTTGCGTGCCCAAGTTAAGTGGTGAAGCAAGCTATGAAGGCATCCCAGGCACGCTCCCAGATTACCGTCACCCACCAGCAGGATGCCGGTTTCATCCGCGCTGCACACACGCGATGAGCATCTGCCAGACACGCCCAGCTGAGGTATCCCTAACAAAAACACATCAAGTAGCTTGTTGGCTTTATGACAGTCAACACGCTGATCAACATATTGGCAGTCAACACAGTGATGGTGATGAGATAGCTCAACAGCAGCCTCAACAACTGGATTCGCATAATGTCTAACATTCATCCTGTGGTTGAGATAGCTCAATCTAGAGCATCCTCGAGCACCACTCAACCACCCCTACTCGACGTTCACACCCTCAGCAAGTACTTTCCCATTCGTAAAGGACTGTGGCAGCGGGTTGTAGGGCACGTGCGTGCTGTAGATGGCGTGTCGTTTAGCTTGCAAGAGGGCGAGATTTTTGGCCTTGCCGGGGAGTCTGGCTCAGGTAAGTCAACGGTTGCGCGCATGGTCGTGGGCTTGCACACGCCAACCGACGGCCAGGTACGCTGGCGCGGGCAGGCTGTTACCGACCAGCAACATGATGTAGCGTTTAAGCAAGCTGTGCAGATGGTGTTTCAAAACCCCGGTTCGTCCTTGAATCCACGGCGTTCGATTGCCCAGACCTTGCGTGTGCCTTTGAGTGTGCACAGGACGCCTCGAGCTGAGCACAAGCAACGCGTTCTCGAGCTCCTTGACATGGTTGAATTGCCCGCTAGCTTTGCTAGTAAGTATCCCTTTGAGCTTTCCGGTGGGCAAAAACAGCGTGTGGCAATTGCCAGGGCACTGGCAGTCAAACCTAAACTCATTGTGCTAGACGAGCCAACCTCCGCCTTAGACGTTTCCGTACAAGCTAAGGTGATTGAGTTACTTTTGCGCTTGCGTGAAGAACTAAGTTTGTCCTACTTATTCATTTCCCACGACCTCAGCCTGATGCGCAGTTTTGCTGACCGCGTTGGTGTGATGTACCTAGGCAAACTAGCCGAGGTAGGTAACAGCACTTCCGTATTTCGCGACCCCAAGCACCCCTACACACAGGGATTACTAGCATCTATTCCAGTAGTTTCCGCTGATGAAGAGGCGTTTAAGCCCGACATCCGCCATTTGCGTGGAGAGATTCCGAGTCCTGCCAAGGTGCCACTTGGCTGTAGTTTTCATACGCGTTGTCCCAAAGTGCTTACGCACTGCCGTGAGCAAGACCCGGCGTTTATTGAGGTGGGTGGGCAGCAGGTGCGCTGTCATCTTTACTCGGATAGTGGTGCTGGGTAAGTGTTAGATGTTGCCATATCCGTCCAAATTTTGCTGTCACTTAGATGCTGCTGCTCGAGCCAACGCCATAACATCCCAAATTTCAGCAAAGTGCATGGTCAACCTATCTACAGCAAAATTCACAAGCGGTGTGTCAACGTATTCGGTTACGTCGTCCAGCCCAGGTGCTTGGAGCAAAATGCGGTAGCCATCGCGTTCAAAGCGTTCCAACACATCTTCCTGTGGCTGCTGTTGGTTGAGGATTTGCTCGAGGCGGTTACGCTGCACCTCATCAAGGTAGCGCTCTGTTTGCCAGACGTCCTGCTCGAGCTTAAAACCATGTTGCTCGAGCACACCAACAGCCTCCCGTTCTGCTGCTGTGTAGCGGTTGGCAAGGTAAAGTCGGAGCTTGGCAGCATCCCCTAACTCAAAACGCACACAAAACATTGCTGTAAAGGTGGGTATAAACGTGACATCTACACAGGTGTCACAAGCTTCTGGTACAAGCCACATTTTGAGGTAGTGCCAGTAAGTGCGGGGGCGTTCTGTGGGTTTAAGTGCCTTGTAGAGATGCCACAGGTCACCATCCGCATCAAACCGTAAAAGCTCGGACATATCTAGGACAGTATAGTGTCTGATGCAGATAATGATGCTCGCCTATGTAGGTGTTGGTTGATGTGGCACTCGCCGAAGTGGACGTAAATAATTAGGAATTTTCTGTTTAGATGACGTTAGCCTTGCTGTGCAGCTCGCTCTAAATTTAGTGCTAGCAGCCTTTCCAAAATGTCTTCTTCGCTAAGCGGCCAGTCCCAGCCGTAAGCTGCTGCCACGGCGGCGTCTAGTTTTTCGTGAGCAAGCAGCAGTGGATAGGCCCGCGCGCTGCTATCGCGGGTTTCGCGCAGGTCAACGACTTTGTTGTAGAGCTTGGTCATGGTGAGGGTGTCGTCTGCGGCGAGGAGTTGGTTTCGCACGTCGTCGAGGTATTTCGCCCATTTTGAGACGTTTGCGTGCTGGTCGGGGGTGGGGGTTGGAAAAGGGAAGGTTTCAAAGCAAGTGGAGGGCGTGTAGCGAGGATCATTGCCTTTGCCCAAACTTGTGCCTTGGCGCAGTGCCCAGTATTCATGGAAGCTCGAGTGCAGTACTCCAAACGTAAAGTCATCATCGACAGCGATGGCGACAGTGGCAGAGTCAGGAAGTGTTTTGGCGTCTAGCCAGACAAAAAGGCGGTGTTTTGAGACTCGGGGAGTACATATAAACCGTTGAAGCTTGCACAATTCATCTTTCATGTCTTGACCAGATCGCCCTAGACGCCACCAGAAGGTTTTACGCTGAACATCTCTATTTTTATCTCTAGCGGGCTTGATATTCTCCCTTACATATTCCAGCGGTAGCAAGTAATTTTCGGCTTCTTCAAGCGTCATCAAGCCAAAGTCAATAATCCATTTGTTGCTTGGTTTTCGAGTGATGTCCATGCCATTTGTCCAAGGTTTCAGCACATCAGAGTTATTGTGACCAGATGGATTGGGGAAATTAAGCCAATTCTTAGCAACCTCTTCGGAAATATCAAAGCTTCCGACTTTGACTGGACCTTGGAAAGCTGTGTTTGCATTTTCATTGAGTTTGAGAGCGGCATTAACATCAATAGTGGAAGTGAGATCGGAATTGATCCGTTGCACATTTGTGCCATCGAGATTTTTTGCAGTTTGTGCAGCATCATCAAAACCAACAATACTCACTCTCACCGCTGCACCATCCAAAACCCACGGTTCATCATTCCACGCCATAAAAATATCGCCACTATCTTTAATCCGCTCTAAAACCTTGCGATTTGCGCCGCCGCGTATGCTGTTCGTTGAAATTAAACCAGCACGTTTCGTGGTGCCATCCTCAATTAAGGCTCGAGCTTTTTCAAACCAGTAGCAGACAAAATCTGACTGACCGGGCAACCTTCCCTTGAATAACTTGCGGAGTGCAATCGTGTAGTCATCGCCAAGTTCTTGACGCATCTTTTTGTCGCCCAAAAACGGTGGATTGCCAATAATAAACTCCGCTTGTGGCCAGTTGTACTCGCTGCCATCGGCATTCATCAGCGCGTCGTGATGTTTGATGTTGTCCAGCTTGTCTAAAATAGGCGTTTGGCGGTTGCTGTAACCGTTGGCGCGGTTCCACTGCAAATAGCCAATCCAGACCACCATGCTGGCCAGTGCAGATGCAAAAACATTGACCTCAATACCGTAAAACTGCTTGGGACTTATGAACGGTGCTTGCGGTAAGCCGATGCTCTGAGAGAAGGTGAGCACGTCTTGCTCTAACTCTTTGAGTTGCTGAAGCGCCACATAAAGAAAGTTTCCGCTACCACACGCAGGGTCAAGCACGCGCAAATTGCGGAGTTTCTCCAAATACTCAACGATGGGCTTGAGAGTTTGGGTATCACGCTTTTTTAGCTCAGAACGTAGTTTTTGGGGGCTTAGCGCACTGCTGTCAGGCGCGAGCGTGCTCGCAAGATAAGCTTCGATGCTCTCACGGACGTTCTGCCACTCGCCCCGCAGTGGGTCGATGATAACCGGCTGAACAATTCGCAAGATGTCCTCGCGGCTGGTGTAGTGCGCGCCTAGTTGACTGCGCTTACTGGGGTCAAGGCTGCGCTCGAACAAGGTGCCAAAAATGGCGGGTTCAACTTCTGACCAGTCGAGGGTTGCCGCTTGGTAGAGGATGTCTAGGTCGGCTGGCTCGAGGGGGAGTGCGTCAGGCTGTTCAAAAAGGCCACCGTTAAAATAGGGAACATCTTCAAGTAAAATCTCACCGCCTGTGGCCATGGCCTCAAAAAGTTGCTGGATGTAGACATGGGCGCGTTCGGGATTGTCTTTAGTCTTTTCTAAAATCCGAGTGACCAGCTTGTTAGGAATTAAAGCAACATCCTCAGCAAAAAGCGCAAAGACCATCTGCATCATAAATTGTGCGACATGGTCGGGGTCGTGCCCGCGGTCACGCAAGCGCAAGGCGATGTCACCAATTTGTGCGGAGGCATCTTGGGTGATGCGTTCGCGTTGATGTTTGGGGTTGAGGACATCGGGGTTTGTAAAAACGTTGCGAAGAAGCTCGAGGGTGTCGGGCTTAAGTAGGTCTTGAAGCGTAAACGCATAGACCTTTTTGGGTGTGCCTGTAAAATTGGTGTGAATTTCAAAGCGCTCGAGGTCGCAAACTACAAGCAGTGGTGG
>JBCCBI010000076.1:0-15882 GCA_039034155.1 Deinococcota bacterium
AAACCTCTTTTTGGCACTTTTTGATTCCATGAGTAAGCACATCTTCATTCGATTTATGCTAGAGTTGTTTGCAATAGGGTGCTGAAGTTAGTTGCTCGCTGCCCGCAGGTAACAGCAAGTTGGTCACTCGCTCGGGTTGTTCAGGGATGAGGTCAACAACAAGCCGGGTTGGGTTACTTAGCACGCTCACGTTGTAGTTAGCCGCGCCGCCGTGTACGTCTAGACGACTGCGCCCAAGGGCGCTGCGCACGCCTACGTTGTAGCCCCATAAAAACTCGGGGAGTTCTTTGGGCAAGATAAGCTCAGGAAAATCGACTTGCAAGCGTTCGTCCTCAGCTAGTTGTCCTTGTCCAAGGGGTGCGGTGATGTCGCCAGCGTCAACGTTGGCAAAGTCAAATACCAGCCGTAGTGCGCCGGCGTCATTGGTACTGTTATTAACGCGGACGTTCTCGAGCCGCGGCCCATCTAGCCCTAAAAATTCCAGCACACTAGCGCTCACAAATACCTCACCGTCTTCGACTACAGGCTGTTCAACTAAGTCATCTGCCAACCAACCCAAGCCGCCCACGTGGTTTAGCACAACGTCACCCACGCGCAGTTCAACGCTGCCTGTGCGGGTTTCTACCTCAACGTCGGGCGGGAGTTGGAACAGGGGGATTTGTGCGTGACTGATGGAAATGAGTAAGCTAAAGACAACAAACTGGAATACGTGATGGCGAGAACGCATCTCCCGCCAAAGCAGGTGTAAGCGTGGCATCAGGTACAACTCCGGGTGATGTCAGAAGGTTTCATAAGAGGGTTTTGGAAGTTTAGGAAGATGTTTTGCAAGAGGTTAGTTGAGGGGTTAAACACTGTCTCGAGGCTACCCCACAAGTTCAACTCACTTCAGTTAGTTTACGACGTTTGCGGTGTGAAAAAGATGACACTCCAACGCTCTGCGTACAAGCATGAAGAAAGGCACGCTAGTGAAGCTTTGCAGACTGATAATGACGTACCTGGTTTTATCGATGATGACGTTGCTTTTGGCAAGCCCATCGGAGAGATTGTTAGATAATAGCCAGTTACAAATTGGGGATGTAGTGCTTGCTCAAGCTCAACTCCCTGATTACGGGGAGCTTGTACTTGAAGAGGTGCTTGGTCCTGACGGTGGTATTCTTGGGGAGGTTTTTCACGACAACGTTGTAGATACGTACATTTACTATGGTGCTGCAAGTGTCTTTTTTCCAGAGAATGCACTCAATCAACCTAGCCCAATTCAGCTAACAATTTCCGACAACAACACAACAACTTATCCAAACATTGAAGGCTTTGATGCCATCTATCCTAGAAACGAAGTGAGGTATATAGGACCTTTAGCCACCGTTGAAATTCCTATGGATGCCCTTGACCTATCAGGTGAACAAGACCGAGGCTTGTTCTCTGTCAGTCCATCTATTCACGAAGGTGAATTACAACAAGTAAGCACACGTGATGTCCGCTATGAAGTACGTATTTTACTGCCCGATGGGAGTTTTGCTTTCTACACTAGACGGCTTGGAACTATCAGCGGTGTCTTCTTCGGCAGTGATTTCATTAAAGCCAATCTGGGCGAAGGTGACATGCTACCTGAAACCCTCGTCATCAGCGTGCAAGCTGTAGACGTTAGTGGCGCGTTACCTAATCCAGATGACTTTTTGCCCACTGACCAAGGTTTAGGTCGTGAAAACCAAGAATGAAAATGTGCTCATCCAGCAAGTTTGTAACGTCTTAAACGCCTTCGCCAATCCCGTGAATGAGCGACAGAAACTGCCCAGCATCAAATGTTGATCCCAAAATGTGGTTAAGACATAGTGCGACCTGTTGCGCTTGAATGTCTCGAGCACCCAGCGTCACCGCGCCTAAATTGGTTGCCCGCTGGCGCAGTGGACTCATCGCTTGAGGGGCTAAATCCACAACCGTGAGGTGCGGCCCTAAGTGGCGCGTGGGAATGTGCGTGCTGGTGTCAATCCGCACGAGTAAGTCAGCACCATCTAGCAATTTGAATGCCAGTGGGTCGTCTTGCGCCCTGGCGACGACATCCGTTGTAATCGCTAATTGAGATGCCGTTTGCTCTGCTTCTGGGCGGTTGGTTCCCAACACACTCAAATGCCGCACGCCTGAACTAGCAAGGTCGCGGGCAACTGCTCGGCCCATCGGCCCAGAACCAAGCACCACTGCCCGCGCCCCACGTGCGTCCCAGTCAATGTGCTGCAGCGCTAACCCAACCGCCCGCCCCAGGTTGTACTCGGCGACCAGGCTACCTGGCGTTACCGTGACGCTGTCGGCAGCGGCGGCTTCTTGGGCGTCTAGGCTGCTGCGGCTAGACAGGCTGAACGCACGTTCTTGCAAACTTGCACTTAAGATGAGCGCGCCGGCAAAATCAAGTGGCTCGAGGCTCGCCAGCACCCGCTCGAGGTCGTGTAAATACGGTACTGGGTGCAAAATCACTTTGGAGGCAACATCGTGAAACTCACTTAGCGCGCGGCTAAGTTGGTCGTCTTGGCACAGGAGGGCAATAAGATGCATGTCACGATTAGTATATAAAATATTCACGAAAAATGAAGGCGAAAAACCCCCGCCACTCGGTATTTTGGGCAATATGTGAAAAATTCCTCGAGCCTCCCGCACACATATCCATTCACGTTGTGCTACACTTTTTCTGTGAGTTTCTTACGCTGCATCCACACCATTACAACCTGCTCTCAGCCTCTGCAACTTTTAGGGACTGAGCCAACCTTGGTGACGCGGCGAACGTCTGGCGCTTAACTTTAGGCCTTACTCTCTATCAACCCCACTAACAACCATATACGTTAAACTTATCAAACTGGTGATGGTTTGAGCGCCTTACCGCGTATCGAATTCGTGTGATGACGTGGTGATGTTGCTCGAGCCTCGCAGATGTCTATACGTTAGATACATCTTCTGACGTAGTACTTAGTATCTCTTACAAACTTTACATATATCCTTGTTGAGGTGAAACATGAATGTTGTACTCCCAGATGGTAAAAAACTCGACCTGCCCGACCACGCAACGGGTTTGGATGTGGCCGCAGCCATTGGTCCCGGTCTCGCCAAAGCTGCACTAGGCATTAAAGCTAACGGCCATCTTGCCGACTTAATGTCCGAAGTTGAGAACGGCGCTGAGGTTTCCATCCTCACCAAAAAAGACGATGACACCCTGTTTTTAATGCGTCATACCCTCGCGCACGTGATGGCCCAAGCGGTTATTGAACTGTTTGTAGCTGAAGGCCACACGCGCAGTGAGGTGATGATGGGGGTTGGGCCGGTCATCGAGAACGGCTTTTACTACGACTTTGACGTGCCACGCCCTCTCACACCAGAAGACTTAGAGGCGCTTGAGGCGATTATGCGGCGCATCATGAAAGATGACTTGGAGCTTCGCAAATATAGCCTCAGTCGAGACGATGCGCTCAGCCGTTACAACGAGATTGGTGACCCCTACAAAGTGGAACTCATTGAAGATTTGCCAGAAGGGGAGACTATCACTTTTTATGAGCAAGGCGGCGAAGCAGGCTTTACCGACCTGTGCCGTGGCCCGCACGTACCGCGTACAGGTGTATTACCTAAGCACTTTAAGCTCATGAGTGTAGCTGGTGCTTACTGGCGCGGCGATGAAGCGCGGACGCAGTTGCAGCGGATTTATGGCGTGGCGTTTCATACCAAAGACGCGCTCGAGCATCACCTGTGGCAACTTGAAGAAGCCAAAAAACGCGACCACCGCAAAATTGGTAAAGAACAGGATATTTTCATCCTGGATGAAGACGTGGGCCCAGGCTTGCCACTGTGGATGCCTAACGGCGCCATCATGATTGATGAGATTGAAACTCTCGCTAAAGAAGTGGAAAGAAAAGCTGGCTACAAGCCTGTGCGCACACCCCACGTATCCAAAGAAGACCTGTTTTTGCGTAGTGGTCACTTGCCTTACTACGCTGAAGACATGTACCCACCGATGCAGCTCGAGGGCGTCACCTATTACATGAAGCCCATGAACTGCCCTTTTCATCACAAAATCTATGCTGCTCGCCCGCGTTCTTACCGCGACTTGCCCCTGCGCTTGACCGAATACGGCACCTGTTACCGCTACGAAGACTCTGGCGCGCTCATGGGACTTATGCGGGTGCGCAGTTTGCAGATGAACGACGCCCACATCTACTGCACCGAAGACCAGTTTGAAAAAGAATTTATGGCTGTGATTGACTTGTACCTCAAGTACTTTAAAATTTTTGACATTAGCGACTACGTGATGCGCCTTTCTAAGCACGGCAAAGACGGCCTCGGCAAAAAGTATATCGACAATGAACCCATGTGGCAAAAAACCGAAGCGATGGTACGCAGCGCCATGCAGCGCGGTGGCGTCAATTTTGTGGAAGTCGAAAACGAAGCTGCATTTTACGGTCCTAAAATCGACGTGCAGATTAAAAGCGCCATTGGGCGGGAGTTTACGCTGGCGACCAACCAAGTAGACTTCGCCGTGCCCGAGCGTTTTGATCTTCATTACATCGACGAGCACAACCAGAAACAAACGCCCATCTGCTTACACCGTGCGCCGCTGTCTACCCATGAGCGCTTAATTGGTTTTTTGATTGAGCACTTTGCTGGAGACTTTCCGCTTTGGCTTGCGCCTGAGCAAGTGCGCTTAGTGCCCATCGCTGACCGCCACCTTGACTACTGCTACACCTTGCAAGACCGTTTTGCAGATGCGGGCATCCGCAGTGAGGTTGACAGCAGCAGCGAGCGGATGAACTACAAAGTGCGCCAAGCTGAGCTGCGCAAAATTCCTTACACCGTGATTGCCGGTGACAAAGAGCAAGAGGCGCAGCAGGTGTCGTTCAGAAGTCGTAAAGAGGATGATCAGAATGGCGTGGCTGTGGATGCGTTTGTTGAGCACCTAAAAGCAAACATCGCCGCGCGCAGTGTTGAGGTGACGCCATTGTCAGTACTCGCTAACGCTTAGTTTGGATTCCTTTGATGGTCGAGATTGCTCTGGTGAGGGATGACGGTAACGTTGTCCCTCTTGATATTTTGAGCAACATGCAATGTAAAAAACTACGAAGCTGTTGATGGACTATCTACAGAGTCGGAAATAGAGCAACGCTTTGTTGATTCGATACTGCCAGCGTGCTCGAGTATTCAAAAGGCTTGTCCATAAAGCACCCATGATTTAGGTCAGTAGTCCCATCATGTGCCTCGAGTCAAGCACAATGCCCGTGTAAGCATTTAGAAACATTAAAGCTTGGTCTTCATGGTCGTAATTAGCGTCTCGAGTTGCACATAGGTCACGCAAAACAAAGACTAAAAAGCCTTCTGCTGCACTCCGTTCAGCACAACGGCGCACGCAAATTTCTGTCCGCACCCCGCACACAAGCACAGTGGTAATGCCTCTATGCTCTAAAATCTCCTTGAGGTTGGTGTGGGCAAAACCGTCCTCGAGTTTTTCAAGGATGATGTCATCCTCAGTTATATCCAGACCGTAAAAATCAAGCTCGGGATTGTGTTTGCTTGAGGGTCTAGGCGTACCTTTCAGGTCATTAAGCCACTTAACATGTTCGCTTATCACGTCTTTGCTAGGTGTGGATTTGAGGTAGATGGGCAAGCCGCCGCGCTTGCGAAAGTCACGCACAAAGGCATTGATTTTGGCAGGCAGGGCTTGCATGTGGGTGTTGGCATGTTTTTGGGCAGTTTTACCGTTGGGGGAGCAAAAGCCAACTTGGACATCGACAATGAGCAGCGCGCAGGTGCGAGCCGGGAAGGTTCTTTGGATACGTGAGGCGTAGTCTTTCCAGACAGTCATGTAAAAACCTTACTGGGGTTTATCACTCAGGGTTTTGTCGGCAACTTTGACCACAGCTTAGTTTAGCGTATTTAGGTGAAGTTGACTGAGGTTTGAGGTGGTGAGGGTTACTCGAGTAGCGGCTTCATCAACCCCATTAACTTGCGTTTGCGTTTATGTTTCTCGGCAATAGCTTGAATGTAAGTTTCCCAAGGCTCAATTTGATCGGTTGCTAAGTAGGCTTCTCTAACCTGCCCCAACCAACTCACTGCAACGCCGTAGCGGCTGGCGTTGCCTGCGTCCATAATTTCTTCAGCTTGGGTTTTGCTGGTATCGATGACCCAGTTGGTGTGGCTGCTGTAGACAGCTTTCATGACTCTAAACACCAACGTTCTGTCATCAAGTCTCAGTGCGCGGGTGGCGATGTGAACCGCCTCGTCGTAAAGGTGCTCGCGCAAAAAGAGTGTCGCAGCGGCACGGTAGTCGTAATTGTAAAATGTGTGTGGGTTGCGCAAGCGGCTTAGTAAACTTTGCTTGAGCGTGGACCAATCTGGCGTGAGCTTGTGCAGAGCGTCAAAGGCCTCAACACTAGGTTTTATTTGAAACGATATGAGGTTGGCATCTAGGTTGAGTTGGGTGTTGCCTTGCTGCTGCGCAAAATTAATCGCGTAGTGCGTAAAGTTGAGGATATCTCCTCGATGTCGGTATGTGTCGTCACCTAGTCCTCGAGTAGTAAGATCAAGCCCGTACTGAAGGAGAGTAATCGCAAGTGAGGCATCTAGGTCTGTGATAGCCTCAGCAACTTGCTGAACGTCATCTACTGTATGCAGGTAGTCACGGTAGACATTTTTAAGCATCTCTAAATCGCCGCGCTCAACGAGCATAAGCAGGTAGTCCGCCTCTTGCACGTTGGCTTTGGCAAAGTTGAGGGCGTCGTCAGGCTTGCCTTGGGTGCGCAGTACGGCGAGGACAATGTCGTTGTAGGTGGATTGTTTATACTTATGGAGCTCGCTGAGGTGTTCGCTGGTTGGTCCGTAGGTTAGGGCGTGGATGGACAGTGACAAACTAGCGTCAAACCATTCGTTGACCATGTCATCTTCCCAGTTATGGAGTTGCTCGAGCCGTCTGTCGCGGTCTTCTTCGGTTAGCTCACGGGTCAGAGTGCCGTAGCTTCCCAAAAGTGCTTCAGCTAAAAGTTTGTCCATCTCGTAAACGAGCGATTCATCACTGAAGCCGACCTCGTGGTCAAAAAAAGCTTCGTTGCTGTTGACCGTACGAATATAGCTGCCAATAAGGTCCCACATAAGCTCGAGCGCGTCGCGGTAGCTAGCTAGCTTATAAAACGGTTTCACCTCGTCGAGTACGTCGTACACGTCTCTGTAATCGGGGAAGCCGTCGTAATCCATGCTTGGGCTAGCTGCAGCTTTTTCCATGAGCAGAACAAACGGGCGGGTGTCAAGGCTGACCTGACCTGTGCTAGCTGTTGAGGTATCAGGTGCTGAGGTGCTAGCACTAGATGCAGCATCAGATTGAGACTCAGGATGTGCTGATGCAGAAGGTTCAGGTGTACTGCGAACGTGCTGTTGCAACTGAATATATAAAAGGTTCACAACCTCAGGCTGATGCTTAAAGGTATTGCTCAAAACGGTGCGTAAATCTTGCTGAGGTAGCTCGAGCAGCACCTTAAGCAGGTCGTCGGCTAGGTTGCTACTGTCTTCTTCTACACCCTCATGATGATATTTCAGCAGTACCGCCGCAATGTGCTTGCAGTACCCGCCAAACTCGCGTTCGTAAGGGCACGTGCAACTCGCCCGATCAACCTTGCTAGCGCTACCTTCGTCACGCAAGGTAATCGTGACGTTGTAAGGTTGAATGTCACTCCCCTGAACAGATGCTGTGAGCTTGGTGCCTGCTAGAGACAGCTTGCTGACGCGTCCAGTTTTGAAGTAAGTCTGACCGCGCTCAAAAATAGTTGAACCAAACAGGTTGCGAATGTACTGCAAGTTAAGCGGCTGTGCCATGCGTTTAGTTTACGCGCTAGCTTGGTTTAGGGGATAGGTTTGTAACTGCCGAATGATTTCATCTCGTGTGTGTGTGAGGTTTTTATAAGCAAGGTGTGCGGGCGTCATACTGGCTAGGGCCTGCTCGAGCCTCTCTGCTCTCTCACTATCTAAAACCTCAAGTAGCGGTGTACTGTAGACCCGAATTGTAAATGCATAGCGGTTGAGCTGCGGCAAGGGGATGAAGGTTTGTCGCTCGCTGCGGAAAAAGAGGTGCTCGAGCCCTACCTCGCCTAACTCAGGTTGCGTGTGCAAGCTTGGGTTGTGACACAGCACATCATCGCTAACTAAACTCCACACAAAGCGCTTAAACGGTTTGTCAAACAGCACCTTGTTGAGGTTGGCGTGGGATTTGGCGAGGCGGTCACCGTGCGCTACTGGGCGGTGAATAGCGCTAAAGTCTTGCCCTAGTTTTTCCGCTGGGTCCCAACCGCTGGGTAAGCAGACGAGTAACGCCTCAGCCTGATCTTTGGCAGGCTCAGGCTGGCGCTGAATGATGGCAATATCTTCTTGTACACTGAGCCGGAGGGCATCTGTAAGGGGAGAGGGGCTGTGCTCGAGATACCTGATAACCTCCTCAGCTAGAGAATTGTCTAATAGTGGCGGCTTAGCTAAGCGTGTTACCTCATTATTGACAAGCTGGAAACCCCACAAATGGTTCTTAAACATGTGTGTGTCCGGCTGAATCTCAAACCAAGTTGGGTATTCTTGGGTGAGCATACATAGAACGTGCCAAAGGGTTGCCTCGAGCCCATTAGCATCATCCTTTATCAGGCAGCGACTGTGCGCTGGATGTTGGGTTAAGGCTTGCAACACGGCGTAGCTGTAGCGCGGCAAATCATCATCTACAATAAAATGTTTATCTGCTGAGATAAATTTGTAAATGTCTGCCCGCACCCGAGTTGGCACATCAACTGGAAAGGGTAAAACGGGGTGTGCTAGAAAACTCACGAAATGCCTCATTAGTTTGATTGTAGCAACAAGTTACGTGTGGTACGAACGTGATGCACCTGCGCCTTGTGGTACAACCTGATGACTTGATGTGATGATGTATTAGATAAAATCGTGCTGATTTAAGGTCATTACGACGAGCTGAGGGTGGTATGGAACAAACGCTATTAACTCGGTTAAACAAAGAGCGCAAGGCACTGCGCGGTGCGCTAGACGGTAAACCTGTAGATGAGGCTGTGAGCCACTGCCAAGACCTACTGAAGCGGTTGGGGCAGAACTACTTGCAAGATGTGCCTTCCAGACAAGTAGAGCAGACCTCGCTGGTGCTCGAGCTACTTATACGGGGGCTCGAGCACACCCTAGCTGCCAATCAAGTAGAGTTGTGGCAGCCTTACACCCCAACAGATGAACGCGCTTGGTTACGCATCGACATGCCGATTGTAAGGCGCTTCGCGCGCTTGCGTGGACTCAACCCAGGGCGATTAGTGGCTCAAGGACTTGTCTTTACGACCCTGCTGGTATTTTTGATTTTACAAGTCCCCAACGACCCGCTTTTATTTATTGCCATTGGCTTGCTGGCGTTGTTAGGCTACATTTCGGTTGCACCTGCTGCGCGTCAAGCGGCAAATCCAGATGCCGACATGTCACCGAGGCAGTTACAACAAGAAGTTCGGCTAGATGTTGACATGTTGCTAGCCAGCCTTACTAAAACTTGTGACAGCTTTGACAGGTTCGTTAAGCTGCTTCAGGAGACGCCAGCAAATACACTACAACCCGTAACTAGCTTCCAACTCACTGAGCAGACAGACGTGCTCGAGCTACTCCAAAGCCTTGCTGAAGCCAACACGCGCGGTCAAGCTGAACTGGCACTGGCCCGCAGTAGTGATGTGCGGGGCCTACTTAAACGTCATGGGCTCGAGCTTGTTGACCACACAGAAGTTGACGTTCACAACCTGCGCGACATCTTTGAATTGGAACCCAGCCTCGACCTAGCTAGTCGTGACTACCGTACCTTGCGTCCGGCGCTAGTAGACGGCTCTGGTAAGCTTCTTTTACGCGGCCGCGTCATTGAACCGCAAACTTCTGCAATATCTTAGCGTGATGTCTTAGCATGATGATTAAACTGATGATCTCTTCTCGCAATATCACTATTAGAAACGATGTTCCCCAACTATGAACGATGATGTTACTCGCGACACGCAACCTGAACCTATGCAATCTGCATCTACACAACCTGAACCTATGCAATCTGCATCTACACAACCTGAATCTACACCTTCTGATCCAACAGCTGAGGCTGACACGTCACTCAACCGCATTCGGCAGATTGTTGGCTTTGACTTAGGGCACGGCGAAAGTGCGCTAGCCCGCGTTCAGGTAAGTGGCGATAGCGAGCCAGAGATGCTCGAGCTCTACGGTGCTAAAAGCCAAGTGACAGCTGTGGGCAAAGATGCTCAGGGGCGGCGTGTGCTTGGTCAGCGCGCGCTCGAGGTTGCCGATGTCACCGAGCTCGATATTAGTTTCAAAGCGCGTCCCTCAGACGATTTGCGCTACCGCCGCGTCATGACAGATTTTGTGCAGGTCGTTGTGGAACACCTCGTTGATACTCATCAATTAACGCTTTCACCAGAGTTGCGTTTTGTGGTGGGTTGTCCGTCAGGTTGGTCAGCAGATACCCGCACGCGTTACGCAGCGTTCATTCACGACATGGGCTTAGATGACGTGCAAGTGGTGCGCGAGTCGCGGGCTGCGTTTATGTACGCGGTGCACCGCAAGATGTTCAGTGTAGACGAACTGCAAGATGCCGTCTTGGTCATTGACATTGGGTCGTCTACCACCGACTTTACGCTGGTTCGCGGGATGGAAGATACACCCATTGGCGACAGTGGTGACGACATCGGTGCAACTTATTTAGATAAGGCTATTTTTGCCCACACGCTCGAGCAACAAGAAGATAGGGCAGTGCTCGAGGGTATTTTTGAACGTGCGCCCCTTTACCGTAACCGCTGCGAGATGCTCTGCCGCAAAGCCAAAGAGTCTTACTTTTCGCACCCAGATTGGTATGAGAGCACACCTTACAAAGCTATTGAAGACATTCAAGGGCAAGTTTTGTTCCGCGTTGCCTTAGACAAAGCTGCGATGGATGCTATTTTAGCGCGCCCCATTGAGGCTTTAGGTGACCGACCCTTTCCGGTTGCTTTGGAAGATATTGTGCGTAGTGTTTATAAGAGGCTCGAGACAGATGACCTCATGCCTCGCGTAGTGCTCCTTACTGGTGGACCTTCTCGCATTGGCTTTATTCATGACATCTGCGAGCTTGTATTTGCCGGCTTAGCCCCTAAACGTGACAGCGAACCCGAGTACACTATTGCGAGGGGGTTAGCGCTGTACGGTAAATCTCTCATTCGTATTGACCGCTTTCAGGCAGAGATTGACCTGTTTGCCCGTGAGCAACTGCCTACCCGCATTGCAGAGCACCTACCTAAACTGCCTCATGCGTTGGCGAAACCCCTCGCCCAAGCCTTACTTGACAACGCGCTTAAACCAGCTCAGTACGCCTGGCGTAAAGGTGAGCTAGCAACACTCAACGACCTACCACCTGCGTTTGAAGCCAATGCCAAACGCTATTTAGAAACCAGTGATGCTCAAACGTTACTCAACAAACACATTGCCAATTGGTTTGCACCAGTCAAAGACGACCTGAGTGCTGAGACACAAGCTATTAGCCAACGTTACAACGTGCCTGCAGACGTACTCGAGCTAGACATCACCTATAACCCAGACGACATTGCCGGTAGCCCATTAGGAGAGCCAGACATGGGCGCACTGGTGTTTGGTAGTTTTAGTGTGGTCACAATTATCTCGAGCCTGGTGGTATTTACGTTACTGGATGCGTTTAGTGGCTTTTTAGTCTCTTTGCCACTGGCGATCGTCGTAAGCCTTATTGCCACGTTTCGTGGTCGAAATGCTGCCAACGACTGGCTTCGCTCGCGCAAGTTACCGCTAGCGTTACGGCGGGGGCTACTCAGCAGCAAACAGATCGAGGCGCCCAAGACAGCCATAGTAGATAAGCTCGAGGCCAACCTTGCCCAAGCCTTACAGCAAGATGAAAATTTAGCGCGCAATATTACTGAGCAAGTGAGCTATCAGCTTACCCAAGCCCTCAAAGCTAAAGCAGATGAAGCAAGTATCTTTGTACGTTAGTTGGGACTTGGCTATTCACTAAACTACGTACGACAAACGCTTACAACCATACTTCGCTCGTGCCAAACTTGTAAATGATGAATAACAAAACCGTAAGTCACAGACGTTAGGTCTTGCAATACCTGTTCAGACTAGCTTCTTTAGGAACTAGCATTTCCACGAGTGACTACCACAGGCAGCCGTCCCGTGCGACCTAGGGGAGTAAAAATCGACCTGCTTAGTGTGGGGGGACTGATCCTGGAACTGCTAGAACTAATGTACATAGAACTCGCACGTGCAAAGCAACTTGGCGTAGGGTTGCTATACATCAAGCAAATAGCTAATGAAACGTAATGCTGTCGTACTGGGTACAAATGCCTTGTATGCCTATGTGAATACACTTAGGAAATGCTCATGATTTGTAGCGAATCGTAGCGGCATAGTCTCTACGCTGTTTGTAGTTAGACAAGGCGTTATAACGTTTTGACTAATCATGCGTATAACAGTACGTCAAAATGCATAAACTACCGGCCTGAGGTAAAAAGTTTCGGAACTCCAACATAAAATTACTATGTGAAACTTAGCGCAAAGTGAGATTGTGACGATGATTCTCAAAGCTGGGACTTACACTGTTAAATGCTTTACAGTGAATGCGATATTGTAAACCCATTCATTTACAAAACGAGAACTTTATGGTAAGCGAGGTATGGTGCCTACTAATGAACGACGTCATCAGGCAGCAAGTTCGCGATGAACTTGCTAAACGCGATATGAATCAAAGTCAACTGGCTGCCAAAATTGGGGTAAGCCGTCAATATTTAAGCAACGTCTTACGTGGTGTGTCTGGGAAAACGCCAAGTATTTGGCAACAATTGCTTGATGAGCTCGAGCTCGAGCTCGTTGTGCAACCAACATCCGTCATGTCTGAAGATCTTTCAAAACAAACGCATAGCTAATTTAGGAGAGTAAACAGTCGATCGCATATTTTTATAATAGCATAATAAAATTATCAAATGCAATGTGCGAATACACTAACGCGCCCTTATTAGGTGTTGTTGGCAAGAGTCAATGCTTCTTAGTATATAAAGCTTTGCTTGTGGTCCCTATGTTGCTTAACAGACTTCAAATAAAACTAAGCAGCTAGTCAAAAATAGTCATAAACACGCTGACAAGTTCAGGATCAAAATGGCTTCCGGCGAGCGCGTTGATTTCTTGTAGAGCTGTTTCATGTGACCAAGCAGGTTTGTAGCAGCGTTTGCTGGTGAGGGCGTCATAGACATCAGCAAGTGCAAAGATCCGTGCAAGTAGTGGAATGTTATTGCCTTGTAGGCCATTTGGATAACCCTTGCCCGATACTTTTTCGTGATGGTAAAGCACAATGTCCCTAGCTGCTTGGGGTAAAAATGAAAGTTGCCTAACAAACTTATAGCCTAATTCAGAATGTTGGCACATGTGTTGCCACTCGTCAGAAGTTAACTTGCTAGCCTTACGTAAAATAGCGTCTGGAACGGCAATTTTGCCGATGTCGTGCAGATAAGCTCCATATTTTAGGGCGGTTTGTTCGGGGGCACTTAACTTGAGTGCAGTTGCCATGCGCAATGCTAGATCAGTAACGCGGTCGGTGTGCCCCTTAGTTTCATCATCGCGGTACTCGAGCATGAGCCCAAGCGCGCGTACGGCATCTTCATAAGCTTGCTCGAGCTGCTTCAAGGTTGTATTTAATTCAAGTTGAGCTTGTTTGATTTGAGTGATGTCTTGTACTGTTGCTAAAGATGTGACAAACTTGCCGTGTGCGTCGTACATGGCAATACTGTTCATGGTGCCCCAACGCAGGCTGCCATCTTGATGAATAAAGCGCTTTTCCATGCTGTAGTGCTGCCTTGTACCTGTGAGCATGTCCTGTAAGTAAGCCTGTTCAAGTTCCCAGTCTTCTGGATGTGAAATGCTTTTGGCAATTTTGTATGCGTGTTTAAAAGGAACTTGACTAAGTTGCCACGTGTCATAGCCTAAAAAAGCTTTGAATGCTTTATTAGCAACAACTTGCATATTGCTATTATTTGCTTTGTTAGTAAGGTCTTCTAGTTGAGATGTTGGTGGTAAGACGCTAATAACCACACAAGGCGTCGGACTTTCCTCAAAAAACGTGCGAAATTTTTGCTCACTTTGTTCACGTTCGCGTAAAGCTCGTTCTAGAATCATCTGGGCACGTTTAGTCTCGGTGATGTCTTGAACGGTAGACACAAACATCACAAAGTTATTGTTGTCATCAATGGTGATATTGCAATTAATGTCTCCCCAACGCAAGCTGCTATCGGTGTGAATAAAGCGTTTTTCCATGCGGTAATGACTGCGCTGACCAGCGAGCATCTCATCTAAATAGATCATTTCCTGAATAAGGTCGTCAGGATGTGATATGCGTTGATTAATCTTAAAAGCTGCCTCGTAATTGTAATACTTAAGTGGCCAGACATCTCTGCCTATAAAGTTTACTAAAGCTTGATTGCTAATAATACGCAAGTGGCTTGGCACGTTGAGGTAATTGCCTGGGAGAATATCGCTAGCTTCTGCAAGCTCATCTTGCTGGCGCGGTCGCGCGTATGAGTCTGGATGTTTTGATGTATGTGTTGTAGCTTCAGCCGCGCTAGCTGCATGAAAGATGACGTAGGGTGTGTTGGCTTGTTCAAAAAACGTACGAAAGGTGGCTTCACTGGCCTCGAGCTGCTTGGCAATACGGCGTTGCTCACTTATATCGCGAACAAACGTTACGCTTTCTTGCTCGCTTAGGGCAAAGACACGATATTCGCGAAAAATGAGCTGACCGTCAACCTCGAGCTCAAATTCATACGTTTGCAATTCGCCTGTTTGCCAGAATTGTTGACGGTAGTACTCGTGAGATCTACCCGTGTCACCGTAGTACTCTATGAGGGTCTTACCGACAAGCTGCTGAGCGTCATAAACAAACTGAAAATAGCTAGGCTCTTTGACAGTTAAGCAAACACCGTCCCGATCAAAACACGCAAGGCCATCAGGAATGGCCTGAAAAAGCATATCAAAACTTTGCTGTTTAGATTCAAGCGTAGTTAGTAAGCCGACAACTTTGCTCATCAGTAAGCCCGCTGTGTCGTACGATGCGGGCAGGTTTTCAGGCAACGCGTGACCCTGCTTTTGTGCTTCAAAAAGATCTAGCACCAAGCGCACAGGTGCCAGCAAATGCCAGATCAGTAAAATGAGTAGCGCGTAGCTAATCCCATGGGAAATGAGCACAAGGGCTGTAAGTTGCTGTCTGTTACTAGATAACGTTTGGATGCCGATAGTGGACACAAGCACGGCAAAGCTGATGACAAGCAAACTGATAGCAGCAAATTTTAGTGTGTAAGAGTGGGGCAAAATTTGATTAAGCCAGCGGTAAAGTCGCAAGTGTGCTTGTGACATAACATTATTGTAGCTGGCAGTGTCGTTAAGATATTAGTGCCTAAACTAACGTTGCGTGCCTAATTAGATGTCACTATCTGTAACTGGCTTGCGTGCTGCAATAAACAAAAAGAGAGGAATGCGTAAACGGCGTTGATACTCGCTGGCGTCATGAAATGCATCAGCTCGAGGACGCGACTCGCGGACACTCTGTAAGTTAAAACCAGCCTGCTGAACATAATTAAGCCAAGACTCTAAAGTGTGATGATATTTAGTGAGGGATTGCCCTAGCCAACTATGTTCGCGTGAACCTTCTACAAAATAATTATCGACTTGCCATGTTGTGCGTGACCCGTTCGCCAGAGGCGTAAAGTTACAGGTGATTAATGGATGCTCGACGGATATTACTAAATGCCCGCCGGGACGTAAAGCTGTAAACATCCGTTGAAAGATGGTGGCTACGTCTGG
>JBCCBI010000077.1:0-15806 GCA_039034155.1 Deinococcota bacterium
CGCATCTTCTCAAACGTTTGCCGTTTAACCCCCAGCTTGCGTTTGAACTTCCCTGCAGTCAAGCTTAAGCTTCGTCTCGTTTGCTCTCGCATCTCTACATTTTGTCACAGCTTCTCCTACTTTCGCCGGAGGTCTAATGAAGGCCACATCTCGCTTGTAAATGTGGCGGATAGACTAGTGTTGAGGATGTTAGTTAGGCGTTCGCCACCCTCAAGAAAACCTGTGTGCAAGCCTCCACTGTTTGCGAGAGGAGTGCTTCCCGTTTGTCACCAAGACCTGCGGGAAGCGCAATATGTTTGAGGAGTTCTACTGTGCCGTGTAGCGTTGTCCAAACCTGAAAGGCAAGTAGCGCTGGTTCAGACGCGTCAGCCTCGGCAGCCAGAGCAATGAGCATACTAAAAGCAGTTTCGCCAGCTTGCCAGGCTTTTTCGTGTGAGGCCATGGGCGTATTTGGTGCAAACATTAACTCATAGCGTGCAGGATAGTTAGTAGCGTGCTCGAGGTAAGCTGTGCAGCCAAAGCAGACGCGCTGCTCGAGGTCGTCACCTTGCTCAATTGCCTGACCTAGTAACCCATTGAGGTGCGTCAAACAGATACTTACAACTTCGCCAAGCAGGTCTTCGAGGTTGTCAAAGTGGCGGTAAAGCGCGTGATGCGACACGCCAATACGTTGGGCGATAGTGCGCAGTGAAAGCTTATTTGCCTCGCCTGTATCGAGCATCTCGAGCACCGCGTCAAGTGCCGCCTGACGAACATCACCATGGTGATAAGATTTTTTAGTCATTGCGTTGGACTTTCCTAGATTGATTCAGGTTAAGCATGATGACACGAGGATACATCAGGGCTAATGTCAGGTTATAGCTACAAATCTGTTTGAGGAATCACGCGCTTGCCATCGTAACAACATCGTTTACATGTTGTGTTGCAGGTATGTTGCTGTTAGCAGGGAGGGCGGGAACCTCACCAACTACAGGACGTCTAAGTGGATGGCGTACTTCAAAAGTTTCTAGTGCGCCCCGTAACTGCTTTAAGACACTGCGCTGTTTCACTAAAAGCTTCCCAAACATCCAGAGGATGCGGTAGGTCGGATACCAGTTCTCGCCAGTTGGTAAGCAGTGCAGCATTGTTTTTAGGTCGAGTCTGTCCATGACGGTCAAGACGTTGTAAGTAATCTGGGCTGAACCTGCGACAAGGAAATTCCGCTTATCTTCTGTACGACCAAGTTTCTGTAGGTCCATGAGCCAAAGTGGTGCGTCCGCTAACTTGTCACGCATCCACAAGTGGGTGAGCAAATAGCCGCTTACACTCGTTAAAAAGAGCAAGCCTGCTGATGGCGTGATCGAGAGAATAGCACCATTGGGTGATAAGCACGGTTCTGGTTCTAGTGCTTCTTGAAGTAACGTGCTTTTGCAGTTAACGATCCAACTACCTGCTTCAATTTCCTGCTGCTCGCCACCACGAAACGTCATGACAAGTTTGCCGCCGTCAGTTTCAATAACATCCTCGAGGTAACCTTTTCTCACCTGCACATGCTCATCAATTGTGCGCTTTTCTTCAGGTGACAAGAGGCCAAATCTACAGTTGTTTGTCTCAATGCCTTCAAAGGCAAGCCCGTGCCGCTTAACAAAATGCTCGTAGACGTCCTGCTCATTTTGACCGTCATAGCGTAGTGCCAAGTCAATAATTGTTCCCAGCAGCGATGTCCCGCTCGTGTAACGCTTAATGCCTGTTGTAAAGGTCGTAGCACGGTTAAAAAAGGAAACACCCGAACCAGCAATCAAGTGAATAGCGCGCCCAGGATAGCGTTTGGCAGCTTCGTAAGCGGCGTCTACACCTGTTTTGCCACCACCAACGACGTAGATTGGCTTACTGTCGGCGTTCATCGACTCACCCATGTACTCCCATGATTCAGGCGTAACTGAACGCACCTGATCACTGGATAGCGCAAGTGGTTCTTGCGGTTGAGCGTTAAAGCCAATCGCCTTAATAAACCGCTTGGTAGACACCTCAAACTGATGCCCACGTACGTTAACATGCACGCGTGCCATTGGGCTACCCTGTTCGTCAAAAGCTTCTTCATGACCTTCGTAATCGGCCGCGAACATGGTGTGCAACTCACACCGCTGACTAATGACCTCGAGGCAGTGACGTAAGTGCTCGAGCACCTCAAAGCGGTTCGCTAGGTGCGAGGGGTTTTTGCCCAGCTTCCATTCAATATTGCCAGCGGTAAACGACTGATACGGCTGATGCAGGTGCACGTGGTTATAGGTCGTGTTCCACATGCCACCAACTTGCTGGCGTTTGTCAATTAACAACACACGCGCGTCTTTCGGTAAGTATTCTGTCGCAACATGAAGTGCGTTGAGGCCGCCAATGCCCGCGCCAACCACAACAAGGTCCCAAGGTTGGTCTTGCTGATGTGCTTTGGTGTTGATGTTATTGGTGTTGATGTTATTGGTGTTGATGTTGTCGGTGTTGATGTTATTGGTATTGATGTTGTCGGTGTTGATGTTATTGGTATTGATGTTGTCGGTGTTGATGTTATTGGTGTTCATGTCATCTCCTAGTGACGCGTGCATCGCGTCTTCGTTTGAGTACCTATTCAATGTACCCACTGTCAACATAAGCCATTTATCCTAATGTTGACAGTGGGTACATCTACAATTGGCTACACCGATGCTGGTCAGTTTTTCTTTTGAACGTTGACATGTTTTGGGATTAGCCTGCTGTATTCGCAGTCAGCTCGAGCCTTAGTAAACCTTGTAGAGGCTAGCTAAAAAGGTCTCAACAAGAGCAACATCGTTTTATTGATGATCTCAACTACCGTGTAGGACGTTGTCTGTATTGATAAATGTAGCTGTTTAATGATTAATCCCAATCTTTTCAGACAGGTTCTTGAAGATTGCACAAGTTATGATTTTCTGCAGACTGTTCTAGATGATTTCTGTCCAGCTCAGGCTCACACCCAACCAAGCAAAAAGTCCGACCAGAACATCACAAACTCTCACAGAGCTGCAAGATATTCCAAGCGGACTTGGTATCCATGTTTATCAGTGACTCAGGTTGCTAATCCAAATTGACAAGGGGTGGCGCGCTAGTTGTAGTGTGTTGTTGAGGTTCTGAAGGGGTGGCTCGAGGCTGTAAAAACGGCACGCCTAACTGCTGTCCAATCGCACTTGCGCCGGCCATACCTACGCTGAGTTCTTTGAGCACGTTGGCAATGCCCGTATTACTTTGCCCATTACTATCCTGCCCACCACCAATTAAGGTGATGTCACCAAAGTGAACTTGCTTGAGCGCCTCAGTTTGAATTTTCATTAGGTCTGCCAGTTGCTGTACGTACAAAAGTTGTACAGCCGCGCTCGCGTCGCCCCCGGCAGCGGCAACAACCTCAGCGAGACCTTTAGCTTGACCCTCGAGGATGGCTTGTAAGCGCTCAGCTTCACCTTGACCAGAGCGTTTTTCGGTTTCCGCTTGGGCGTCTGCTTCTAAAATGGCGCGTTGTTTGGCAATGGCACTTGGCACAATTTCTTCTGCCCGCAGTTTGGCTTCTTCGGTTTTGGCGCGTTCAATCTCAGCAGCCTGCTCTGCCCGGAACGCTTCGGTACGGGCTTCAGCAGCGCGGCTACGTTCTGCTACGGTGGCAATTTTGCGAGCGTCTGCTTCAGCAACTTTTAGTTGCGCTTCAGATTCGGCAATACGCGCCCTGGCCATGTTTTCACCAAGTTGCGCTTGCGCTTCAGCGTCAGCAACAGCAATACGCTGGTCTTGCATAGCTAGCGCACTGCCCGACTCACCTTGTTTCATAGCTTCAGCAGCATCCACTTTAGCTTGGTTGACCGCTTGGGCGCTCGCTTTTTGCCCTAGCGCTTCAATATAGCCACCGTCATCACTAATATCGCTAATGTTCACGTTAATAACGCCGAGGCCAACTTTGCGTAACTCGGTTTCAATATTGTCCATCACCGACTTTTCAAAGCGCTCGCGGTCTGCGTTAATTTCTTCGATGTCCATGGTGGCAATGGTGGCCCGAAGTTGTCCAAAAATAATGTCTTTCGCAAGGTCTTCAATCTCTTGACGTTGTTGCCCTAAAAGCCGCTCCGCCGCGTTGAGCATGCTCTGTTCATCGGTACTGATGGCAACCGTAAAGCGGCTGGGCACGTCCACCCGAATGTTCTGCTTGGAAAGGGCATTTTTGAGGTTGATGTCAATCGTCAGCGGGATGAGGTCAAGGTAGGCATAGCTTTGGATAATCGGCCACACAAACGCGCCGCCCCCGTGAACCACCTTGGCACTTTTGCCGCCCCCCACCTGCCCGTAGACCACCAAAATCTGGTTGGACGGGCAGCGCCGGTAGCGGCTAATCCAATAGCTGATGACAATGAAAGCAAATACTACAGCAATAATAGTGATGATTCCCACGTTTTCTCCTCCTAAATTGGCACGCCTGAGAAGGTCTCTTAATATATCGAGCATGACGTAACAGCCTTTCTAGTTAAATCTTGTGAGTTGATAGATACAGGTTTGTCTTTAGGTTAGGTGATGGTGATGAGAGTGATCCTAAGCTACGAAATCTTTTGACAATCTAGTTGATGAACCAAGCTGATGCCTTCAACATCTCTTAAATAACGCGTAGTCAAAACCTCAACCTATATAACACTGTAGTTGGCATTGCATTTAGTGTAGAGAATTTTGAAACTGAGGTTGGTAGTGAGGGGTCAAACGTAGCTCTTGTTGAAGCTCGAGCCTATGAACCTCGAGCTTCACGAGCGCAACATACGAATACCAAGTTTGTCCTCTTTGGAAACGAGTAATACATCTGCTTCTACGTCATAAACTTGGACAATGTCACCGCGTTTTAAGGGCAAACCATCATCGGTCAGTGCCAAGCGTTCAACCTCACGCCCAGCAATGTTGACTAAAACTTTGCCAGAACTCTGCTTGTGCGGGTCAATTTGAATGCTTACTCGAGCATCTTGCCCAATGGCGTCTATTAAGTTGAGGTTGCCACTGGACTCTAAACGCTTGAGATGCCGCATTAAAAACCCGTTAAGGGCTGTAAACCCAGCACCAGCAGCCACGCCTGGTAGTAACGCAAACACACCAAGTTGACCGTAAAACACAATGCTCGTCCATGAAAAGCCCAAGCTAAACGCCGCCACGTTACGAATGGACAAATATTGCAAAATATCGCCCAAAAGTTCTGAGTCACTAGGGTCAGCATCCTCAAACGCATCTAGCCCATCAATATCGAGTACAGAAAATAGCATCGCCACAAAAAAACCAGACGAAAGTAAGGCTAGTAGCCACAAGAATTGTTGTAAGCTCGTTAAGTTTTGCCACCAGTTCATAACCGTTGTTCCTTTTCATCATATGATTTAGCGCAGCCTAGCCTTCTGAACAAAACTGAAGAAAAACCTATATGGCTATAATTTGCGATGGCTACAGAATAGCAAATCAACCTCAAAAAAAGACCTCCCTAATGTCAGGGAGGTCTTTAAGCTAGATAGCTTTAAATGATACTACTCAGCAGAGAAGGCTTGGGGTTGATTATTCACGTACAGTTACGTTGCTGCCGCCAATTTCACCATTCGGGAAACTCACATCGATGGTGTTGCCGTTGGCTTCAGCGCTGGCATCAATCAAGACAGCTTGGTAAACCGTGTCTGGATCAGGACCACTGCCACCATTATTACCATCATCTGGACCCTCACCGTCGCCGCCACAGGCAACCATCAGCACAATCAAGAGGGCAGTGAGGCTAGTACGGCGGAAGCGTCCAAACCACAATAGCGCGAGAGGCAACAAGCCAGCGAGTGCCACGAGTGGCAAACTGTTATCACCTAGGGTACTTAAGAAGTCGTAGGCAATGATAACGTTGGTCGCTTGCGTGCTAGATAAGGCAAGCGGTGCTGGCAAGTTGAACACCAAGTTACCCGAAGCCGCATCAAAACGCGTGGTGCTACCTAAGAGGGCATCACTTAAGTCCACTTGACCGTTGTTGTTGCTGTCAATATAGAGCTTGGCAGAGGCAAAGCCGGCAAAGTCTTCAGTAGTTGTCACCTTGGTGCGACTGCCGTCTAAGCTGGCAAACACGCTAGCTTCAACTTGGGTGACTCGAGCAGGCACATCGTCTTGCAAGCTAAACAGCGCTTGCAACACTGCCACGTTGTTGTCACCCGGCTGCGCCACAATGGTTACCGGCGGTTGGTTAGTACCAGGGCGCACAGTGACTTCACCGTCACCACCACCGTTGTTGTTACCGTCGTTGACAATGCCGCGCACCGTGAACGTGTAGGGGTTTTCGTCAGGATCGTTGGTGTTGAAGCTTACCTGAGCGGTAGGTGTGCCAACAGCATCACCATCTAACTGAACCGTGAGGACGCCACTTTGCCCGGCAGCTAGCGTGCCACTTGGTGTGCTGACAATTGTAAACGCATCACCTGTGACGCTAAACCCACTAATGTTGAGGGCTGCACTACCCAAGTTGAACACAGCGAGGTCTTTTTGAATGGCGGTGCCAACTTGCGTTGTACCGAAACTTACCGCCGTTGCACTGCCATCTGGAATGATGATGGTGCCGTCGCGGACTTCAACTTCTGGACCTGCGCTTACAGTTGTAGAGATGGCAAAGTTGAAGGGGTTTTCGTCGTCGTCGTTGGTGTTGAACGACACTATGTTTCTGAACGTACCTGTAGCAGATGTGTCTACAGCCAAGGTAAAGATGGTTGACGCACCTGGTGCTAGGCTGGTTTGTCCAAACGTGGACTGCACGCTAAAGACCGTACCAGACAGTGAGCTTGCCAGTGACGCGCTATTTAAGGTAAGCGCAGCGTCGCCAGTGTTGCGTACCGTGAAGGTCGCCGTACGGGTTTGACCTACACCTACACCACCCAGGTCGATGCTCGAGGCATCTACCACACCTAGACCGTCTGCAACGTTTTCACCACTTGGTCCCAGTACCTCAATTTCAGGTGCAGGTACAAAGACACTGGCAGCGAGCGTAAAGTTGTAGGGATTTTCATCGCTGTCGTTGTTGGCAAAACTGATGCTACCGCTGTAATCACCGACTGGGCGGTTCACCGCGTCAAAGCGGATGTCAAATGTGGTGTCAACGCCAGGTTCTAAGGTTGTGCTGCCAAATGGGTTAACCAGCGAGAAACCTGTGCCAGTAATTTCGAGTGGCTCGAGGTTCAGTGTTGCTGTCCCTGCATTGCGCACCGTTAAGCTCAAGGTGACCGCTTCACCGGTAGCAATAGGGTTTATCTCGAGCGTACCACCATCGCTAACCAGCGAATTTCCAGCCAAGACTTCAATCTCTGGTTGTGGAACGTCTACGTCTGCAGATAGTGAGATGTCGAAGGGGTTTTCGTCATCATCGTTGCTACCTAGGCTAATATCACCGGACGCGTCGCCAGCTGTATCACCTGCGTTAAAGCGAATCGTGAAGGTCGTTGTGCCGTCTGGGTCTAAGCTGGTATCACCCAGACCTGAGCTAATCTCAAAACCTGTGCCACTCACAGCAAGGTTATCTAGTGTGAGTTCAGCCTCGCCGTCGTTGCGCACGGTGAATGTTTCAGTGACAGATTCACCTGTAGTGACTGTCCCTAAGTCAACACTACCGCCGTCACTAATGACACTGCCATCACGTAAGACTTCAATTTCTGGTTGTGGGACAAACACAGTGCCATCAAGGTCAAACACATAGGGGTTTTCGTTATCGTCGTTGTTGTCAATAGAGACACTGCCTGTTGCGTCGCCTTCGTCATCACCTTCAAAGCGCACGCTAAAGGTGGTTTCTTCACCATCCGCTAGGCTAGTTGTGCCAAGGTCGCCAGACAGAGTAAAGCCATCGCCAGATACTGTCACGCTACCCAAGGTAAGTGCAGCTGTACCTGCATTCCTAACAGTAAAGGTTTCAGTGGCGTCTTCACCGACAGGCAAGTCATCAAAGGTGAATCCACTGCCGCTCGAGATTGCCCCGTCGCTACCCGACACAGTAATTTCTGGGGCAGGTTCTGCTGTTACCCGCCCTTCTATGGTGATGCTAAAGGGACTTGCTGAAGTGTCGTTAGTCAAAAACTGGAGAGCGCCACTCAAGTCATCATCTACGACGTCTGCTGTCAGCGCAACCACGAACTCAGCCTGCTGATTAGGTGCAAGATCAAAAGTAAATGAACTTGGTGAAAGTAATTCAAAGCCGGCCGGTAGGGCACTCAAGTTATTCACTTGAAGGTTGGCACCACCCTCATTGCGAATGGTGAACGTCTTGGTGATAGCGTTATCTAGCGTGGTGCTGCCAAAATCAACGGTAGAGCCGTTAGCCACCGTTAGCAGACCGTCCAATACAACCAGTTGCGCGTCATCCACGACACCTTCCACCCGGAAGCTGAACGGATTTTCGTCTTCGTCGTTGGTATCGAAGCTAACCTCACCTGCAAAGTTGCCCAAACCTGTAGCAACTAAGTTGATGGTGAAGTTTGCACTACCATTAGCATCTACCGTTGTGGGGAAGTCGCCGTCTAATGCAAAGCCGGCCGGTAGGTCCAGCCCACCAAGTGTAAGTGGCACGCCACCCAAATTATTGATCGTAAAGATTTGCGGCTCCACATTGTTAAGGGTCGTTGCACCAAAGTCTACCGGGACGCTGCTGCCATCTTGTAAGACGCGGTCGCCTGCGCGAACTTCAATTTCTGGTGCGGATACTTCACCACTTAGGTCAATGCCAAACGGGTTTTCGTCTGCATCGTTGTTGGCAAACGACAAGGTTGTGCTGAAGTTACCTGCACTGCTACCGTCTAGCGTAATTTCAAACGTAGTTGATTGCCCTACAGCTAGGGTCGTTTCGGCAAAGTTGTCAGTTACGCTAAACGCACTACCCGCTAGCGAACTAGTTAGCGACGCACGGTCAAGTGTGAGGTCGGCTGTACCACCGTTACTAACGGTAAAGGTTGCGGACGGCGATTCACCAACAGCACCACTACCAAAGTCGTAACTACCGCCACTTTCAATGCTACCTTGCGGGCCGGCCACTTGAATTTCAGGTTGTGGCGTATCGGTAACGGTACCTGTTAGGGCGATGTCGTAGGTGCTTTCGTCTTCGTCGTTGGTATCAAAGCTGAGCGTACCTGTAAAGACACCTACTGCAGCAGCATCTAGCTGGAAGGTTGCTGTTTCGCTGCCGCCACCTGCCACGTTGGTTGGGAAGTTACCGACCAAGCTGTAGCCGTCTGGCAAGTTGAGGTTGCTGAGGAGCAAACTCACACCTGTGCCATTTGAAATAGTGATGGTTCTGGTCACTGGCGTACCGATGATAGTGCTACCAAAGTCGATGCTGCCCGTACCATCTACAAGCGGTTGCCCGTCAATGGTGACATCAATTTCAGTGGCTTCAATTGACCCCTGAATTGGAAACACATAGGGGTTGTCGGCAAAGTCGCTGCTGGCAATTTCGACCAGACCGCCACTGGTGCCGCCCACGCCCGCATCAAAGCGGATGGTGAAGGTTTCGCTGGTGTTGCCTGCAAGCGTGTTCGGGAAGCCACTTACCAAACTAAAGTTGGCTGGCAAGTTGATGCTGAAGATATTGAGAACGCTGTCGCCCGTGTTGCGCAGGGTAAACTCGCGCTCTACAGGTACATTCAGTGAGGTTAACGGGAAGACCACTGCGTTACTTGTACCGTTTGGAATGGTTGGGCTGGTTGCTGAGGTGCCATTTAGCACGCGCAAGTCTGCACCAGAGGGACCATCGTTATCAACGATAGTCAGCGTTGCTACGTTAGGCACCGTTGCCACACCTGTTGGAGTTGAAGTGATGTCGGCAGTAACAAAGGTGAGCACAATGCGCTCGCTAATCTCAATATCGGTATCACCAATAATACTGATAGGTAAAACGGCTGTAGCCGCACCAGCAGCAAAGTCCACCGTACATGGGAAGACCGTTGTCAGCGGTGACGCTGGGGTAAGCGGTGGAGCCGCTGTACACGTCACGTTATTGGGCAAAAGTGCATTTTGCACGAAGAAGTCAATACGCTGTTCAGCGGTACTTGAGCTTGCCGTAGGTGGATCAGTTGGCGGTGCGTAATTTACAACAACTTGCGCAGCGCTCGTTGTATCGGTACGGGTTAGCGTAACAACATTTGTCTCAATGTTGTTAGCATTAGTTTCAGTCACGCTGTACGTTGCTGACGTAAAGCTAAAGTTGGGCAGTCCGTCATCGTTAGTAAGCGTTAACGTGGCGGTATCTTGTGTGCCGATCATGCTGCCTGTAGGCACACCTGTAATGGTGAGGTCGATGGTTTCATCGTCTTCACTCGTGGTATCGCCAAGGATTTCTAAAGGCACAACTGCCGTAGCATCGCCAGCAGCAAAGTCTACATCTACGGGGCCAGCTGTATAGTCTGTACCAAAGTTAGCCGAAGGTGGGGTAAGTCCATCTGCTAGAGCAACTGTAACTGTAGCAGCCGTGTTAGTTGCACCGTTACGTTCAATGATGACGACCGTAGCATCTGCTGTGACATTACCTTCAGGTTGACTAAAGGTTGCTGCTGCAAACTCGTACTCAGCGTCGTTGTCTGCAATGGTAATGGTAGCGCTGTTCGGGGTGCCTGTATTAAACGCCCCATCAATTTCAATTTCGATGGTTTCGTCGGGTTCAGCATCAGTATCATCAATGATACTTAGATCAATGGCAACTGTGTCTGGCCCCGCTGCAGTAAAGTTTGCATCTAGTGTTCCAGCAAAATCTGCAGCCATAGCTGAACCACCGCCAGTATCATTCACAGTTACGGTTTCAGTAATTGGCGGGCCTTCACGTTCAATCGTGACAGTAGTTATAGCGCCACCATCTTCTGTAACCGTAAATGCCGAGCTTGTAAAGGTATATCGCTGGTCGTCGTTTTCAATAACGAGTTCAGTGCTACTTTGCGTGCCTGCTTGGCCACCATTATTGAACAGCGCCAAAGCAATATTGATGGTCTCGTCGCCTTCAAATTCCGTGTCGCCAAGTAACTCAATGGGAACAAGTTGCACAGTATCGCCAGCAGCAAAGGGCACGACAATAGGTCCAACTGTAAAGTCATTGCCAACGCCACCGATTGCAGTACCATTAGTGAGGTTAACTGTTACATCTTCAGCAGTATCGACAGCTCCCGTACGGGTAATTTGGACGACGTTAACGATGTTGTTAGCATCACCTTCAAGTGCTGTGTAGCTTGCTTCAGAAAATTCGTAGGTGGCGATGTCATCATTCAACAGTGTTAAGGTCGCAAGATCTGGTGTACCAATAGCACCTGTACCACTCGTAAGAGTTATCTGAACATTAATTGTTTCATCTGGTTCAGTTTCCAGGTCGCCGATAATAGAAATGGGTACAGTGGCAGTTGTATCGCCCGCACCAAATGCAGCCACCCACGGTCCTGCTGCATAGTCTGTAGCACTTGTAGCCGTACCTGTAAGAAGGTCAGTGACAGTTACATTCTCAGCAACACTGGTATCACCCAAGCGCTCAATAACCAAAGCATTGGTAAAGTTGCTTAGATCACCTTCATTAGTGCTCACGTTAGCATTGACAAAGCGATATTCAGCTTCATCATTAAGGATATTTAGGGTAGCTGTGATCGGTAAACCAACAGTGCCAGTGCCACTTGTCCCCACAATAGTTAGAACAATGACTTCATCTTGCTCGAGGTCCATATCGCCATTGATATCAATATTAAACACTTGAGAGGTATCTAAAGCCCCAAAGTTCAGCGTTACTACGCCACCCGCTGGGTTAACATAATCACTCCCTGGTGTTGCCGAGGTACCAGTAACTTGAACCGTGACGTCTTCAACACCTAGACCGCCTGTACGCTCCACGGTAATTGGAATGCTCGTCGTCCCTGCGTTGCCTTCAGGCGTGTCAAATGTGGCACTACTAAAACGGTAAGTGGCTGCGTCGTCATCTTCAATAACCAGTGTGGCTTGGTTGTTAGCAAGGTCGATAAAGTCTGTGCCAGCATCTACCTGAGTAATCTCGAGCTGAATATCTTCATCGCCTTCTACATCAATATCCCCAAGAATTCCAACGTTGATTGTAGCTGTTGAGGCTCCCACAGCAAACGCTGTGTTGTAAGGACCAGCAGCAAAATCCGTACCCGCTATTGCCACACCACCCACTACACTAACCTCTACATTTTGGACAAGGTCTAGGTCACCTGTACGTACTAGTTCTACGACGTTGGTGCTCGAGGCCACATCACCTTCGGGCGTACCATAATTAGCCTGACTAAAGCCAATAGATTGGTCATCATTTTCAATCGTGAGTGTCGCTGCAGGAATTGCTCCTGTTACACCAAGCACTTCAAAACTCAAAAATGTGATGTCGATAGTTTCGTCTGGCTCGAGGATTGTATCGCCGTTGATGGTGATGTCGAAATCCCGACTTGTTTGCCCCCCTGTAAAAGTACGAATGACTACCCCATTACCCGTGTAATCATTTGGCGCTGCTCCAGGGGTAGCTGTGCCGCCACCAACTTGCATTTGTACCTGTTCATCACCAGTAGCATTTATTCGATTGACAGTGATGGTTACTACTGTTGTCCCTGCATCTCCTTCAACTACATTGAAATCAGTGGCGCTGAAACTATAGCTCGCCACATCATCATCTTCAATATTCAACGAGGCTGCTCCTAAACCACCAACTATACCTCCTGCACTAAATGCTTGAAAAGCAAAGTTAACGGTGACATCAACCTGTGTATCGTTATCTCCTACTATAGTAAATGGAACATTAAAGGTTCCATTACCAGGGATATTGACAACCGTATCGGTACCACCTGTACTACCAAAATAGTTGCCATTGCCAGCTCCAGCAAGCACGCCCGAGCCGCGAATAGTAACGTCTTCCGGACCAGTACCACCAGTACGCTGAATACGAATATTAACTATCTGGTTCGCATCTGTCTCACTACGCGTAATGCTCGCATCAACAAATTGATACGTCCCATCCGCCAGCGCCACAGATATTCCGGACGCCAGTAGTCCCAACACACAACTAAGTAGCAGTCGAGTTATGTACTCCCTCGCCGCTACCATTGTGTGACTCCTTGTTGCCTTCTTGTCTTCACGTTGATCCCTCCTGGTGGGTGTTATGTAAACGCCACATCGTTAACCGGGAAAGGTGACCAAGCACCCGAATGCATCCGAGTACCTAGCCACATTGAACCTAAAACTGGAAACTTAAATCTTATAAAACCCCAAAAGCCTTACTGTACTGTAACCGTAAATGTCTGCTGTGCAGTGAGATTGCCATCGTCTCTGGCCTCAACTGTAATGTCTGCGGTTTGTCCTGTGGTTGCACCTGGTTGCACAGTTACAGTGAGTACATCTGAAGCCGGTACAGCACTACCTATTGGATTTGCTACCACCGTTGTGTTGGTATTGCCAATCACTGTGAAGTCAAGATCACCAAAATCGTCAAAGTACAAATTGAGGTTGATGGTTGTTGTGCCATTAGCAGGCGCACTACGGTCACCAATTGCCAAGCTGATAGTTGGCGCTTGATTGAGGACAGTGACGTTAAAGGTTTGGTCAACGAACAATCCGTTATTATCAGCAGCTCGAACAGTAATCGTTGTCATACCGCCTTCGTCAATGTCTGTGCCTGCATCTAACCTAAGTGTTGGACTTGTAACTATCGTTTCAATGATATTACTATTGGTATTGCCAATAACCGAAAATTCTATCGGTGGGGTATCTTCAAAATCATCAAAAAACTCTGTCAGGTCAATGTCGAATGGTAAATCTTCTTGGAGGAGCACTAAGTCGTTGATAGGTCTTAAGATAAACGGATTACCGTTGACCGTTACAAAGAAGCTGGTGCTGACCGACTGACCTTGGCTGTCTGTAGCCGTGACGGTGAGTTCAGCAATGCCACCTTGGAGGAACTCGAGGTTCAAGAAGGTGCCGTTAATATCCGTGCTGACAATACTCAAGTTGGTGTTGTTAGTCACACTAAAGGTGAGCGGTATGTTCATGCCGTCGTCTTCAACATCAGAGAAGAAGTCGTCTAGGTTGATGGACTCAGTTTCACCCTCGTTACCCGTGATGTTCGGAATTACCATGTCTAGCGTAGGAATGTTATCAACCACGGTCACGGTAAAGCTGATGTTGGCAGTTAAACCGTTACTATCAACCGCTTGCAGGGTGATTTGACTAACACCTGGGGTGAGGAAGTCTAAGCGTAGTTGACTGTTAGCTTGCACGCCGTTCTCGAGCGTCGCTGCAACCACATTGCTAAACGAGTTTTGAGTAATCACATAGGTAAGTGTTGGATCGTCTGGGTCAGCAAAGCGGGTTGACAGTTCGAAGGTTTGGTCAGGGTCGTTAACGTTCGCCACAATGTTAGTGATGGTGCTAATCACTGTTGGGGTAGCATTTACACGCACATTGAATGTTACTGTTGCCGTCTCACCACCAGGCTCTAGGGCTTGTACGGTAATCGTGGACGTGCCACCTATACCAAAGTCTAGCGTCAAGTTACTGCCAGATACACTTGCGTTGACTACGTTAGTATCAGTGTTTTGGGTAACCGAGTAAGTCAATGGATCAGTATTCGTAAAGACTGTATCTAAATCAATGACTCGGTTAGGGGCACCTTCATTCACGACAATGTCGGGAATCGTACCAGCTGTAGGTGGTGTATTGACCATCACTTGGAAGGTGATAGAGCCGGTTGCCCCACCATCATCAGTTGCCGTTACGGTGACAGTTGCGTTGCCATCTGCGACAAAGTCGAGCGTAAGTTCATCCGTTAAGTTGCTCGCAGTGACGTTCACAATGCCGGAAGGTAGTACTGAAGCAACAGCAAATGTGAGTGTGGAATCGTCTTGGTCAGGGTCACTGAACGCATCCAGTAAGTTGATGGTTTCGTTAGGATCGTCCGAGCGTGCCATGACATCTGCAATAGCGCCAGAGGGAACCGTGTTAGCCGTGATGTTAATGGTGAAATTTTGGGCAGCTGATAAATCAACGCCACCGTTCGCTGTACCGCCACTATCACGTACACGCACACTGAGGTTAGCTGTACCAGCATTATTGCCTGGCGTAAAGCGGAGGGTGCCTGTTTCGTCAATAGTTGGTGATACCGCAAATAGACCAGACGGAATATTGGTGATGAGTGTGTCGATGAGGGTTTGACTTGCCTCATTAGCAGGACCAGGATCAAAGTTTTGTAAGAAGCCTGGAATGACCTGCTCGGGATAGCCAGTAAAGGCTGCAATGCTAGTCGTTACAGGTAAGTCAAAGTCAGGTGCGTCGTTAACAGGGTTCACGGTCACTTGGAAGCTCGTTTGTGCGGTTGCACCTCGGCTATCTTCCACAATGACTGTAATTACGACTGGTCCACCAAACTGGTCGGCTGCTGGTGTAATGTTAATCGTACGGGACGCACCTGTAATGGGGCTTGGTCCAAGTAAAATGCCAGACTGCGGAATAATTGCCGTGTTGGATGAGTTGGCAGTGACAGTGAGCCCAGCTAGACCGCCTGCAAGCGCGCCGTCTTCTGTGTCGCCAACCGTAAAGTTGACAACGCCTGTGCTGCCATCTTCGTTGATAGTTTGGTTAGGAATTGGTGTGATGGTGGGCGGCAAGTTATCACTTACCGTGATGGTGAACTGCTGCGTTGCTGAGGTATCACTACCACCATTACCCACACCACCAGAATCTTGTAAGCTCACGTTGATGGTTGCAACGCCGTCGTTCCCGTTAGGTGTGTAGGTAAGTGATCTGCCGTGACGTGCAGCGCGACGTGGTTAAGGATCTTC
>JBCCBI010000078.1:0-15786 GCA_039034155.1 Deinococcota bacterium
AACCCTTCATGATGCTCAGCAAAATATGTCTGCGTATAGTTCAGCTGACTACTCAGCAAAAACTCGCAGTATGCCAAACGGTGGTTGCTGTAATCCATTCCCTATCGTTTCATTTCCTTACCTCGTGCGTAAGTCCTAAAGTATTATCTGGTCACATACCACCACAACTCGAGAATCTAACGTCACAGACGTCAACTTCACAAAGGTGATTTCAGCAACCTCAACTCAGCGTGCTGTAGTACACCTTGAAGTGAACGCCATCACTTCCTAAACTTTCCCTTGCACAAGAGCATTGCCTGATGTTGCTATTAACTTGATGTTGCCATTAACTTGATATTGCCATTAACTTGATATTGAGCCAAGTATAGATGCGTCCTCCGTGAAGTAATGTCAACGACAAAAACTGTACGCAAGGATGTTTATCTCTTATCAAAATCTGTAAGCTAACGTACAGTATACTCAGCTATGGCGAAAACTCACGAGCAACTCACTGCCGAACTTGCACAGTTCAACACAGACACGCAAACACTACTGGCCCTTAGTGACGTGCAACTTTTACAGCGCCCTCCGTCAGGCAAATGGTCAGTGGCAGAACATTTTATGCATTTGGTAGCAACCAATAATGACTATTTCACGAAGATAAGTGATGCCCTGGCAGCTCAGCCAGACAAACAAGCTGAGGGTCCTTACAACCTAGGGGTGCTTGGGCGCATGTTTGCGTGGGGGATGGAGCCACCTATACGCCTTAAAATGCCAACTGCAGACATGTGGAAACCACCTGCTGATCTCAAGCCGGCTCAAGTGCGTGAAGATTTTTTGACCATGCTAGATACCTTTACAGCCAGCCTCGAGTCAGCCAGAGGTGCTGCTCTAGACAAGATCATTATCTCTTCACCTGTAAGTGAGCGCGTACGTCTATCGCTCGTTGAAGCTTACTGCGTATTGTTAGCCCACGGACGTCGGCACGTATGGTTAGGTAATCAGGTCATAGATACGCTAACTACCTCAGCAGAAACTATGGCAACTTAACAGTTCAACTCACACCATCACAAAAACACGCTAATTACCTACCTGTGAGGAGAAAGAAGGCACCATGCCACACCGTAACCCCAGAATGACGTTAAACCGCTTTTTGGTTGAGCGGCAACGCCAACACCCCAGCGCGACGGGTCGGTTTACCCGTTTTATGGGGCAAATTGGCACGGTTGCTAAAATTATTTCGAACTACATGCGGCGCGCTGCCATCGAGGGCTTAATTGGTCAAACGGGTGATGCCAACGTGCAAGGTGAGCAGGTCAAAATCCTCGACGATTTAGGCAATCGCGTATTTGTTGAGGCCTTTGAATACGTCGATATGGTTGGCATGATTGTCTCTGAAGAAATGGAAAGTGCCCGTTCAGTTGAGGCAGATAACGCTACCGATAGAAGCTATGCCGTGATGGTCGATCCCGTAGACGGCTCGAGCAACATAGATGTCAACGGCATCATCGGCTCGATTTTTTCTGTGCATGACATCATTGGCACTGCTCGAGAGTCCTGTCAGCAAAAAGGGGCTGAACAAGTTGCGGCCGGCTATATGATTTATGGGCCCTCAACTGTATTGGTCTACACCGCTGGCTACGGCGTGCACAGTTTTGTCCTCGACCACACGATTGGCGAATTTGTGCTCATGTATGACAACATCACCATGCCTGAGCGCGGCAATATTTTTAGTGCCAACATTGGCAATTACAACAAGTGGGATAAACGTGCACAGAGCTATACCGATGCGTTTATGGACGAGTCCAACGCTTACTCGCTGCGCTATTCCGGGGCGCTGCTAGCAGACTTACACCAAATTTTGCACCGTGGCGGCGTGTATTACTATCCGGCAGAAACTCAGCGCTCTGAAGGTAAACTGCGCCTTTTGTACGAGTGTGCGCCGCTCGCCATGATTGCTGAACAAGCAGGCGGAGCTGCCACAGACGGGTCAAGGCGCATCATGGACATTGAACCGGACAACATTCACCAACGCTCACCCCTTTTTATTGGTAGCAAGCATGAAGTAGCTATGATTCAAAACGTATTGAGCTAAACGGCATCAGCTTCAACCCAATCATTCTCTGTAGCAACACTTGTTCAACGCAAGGTGTAAAGATTTTGTGAAGAGAGTGTGGGCGTAGTATGAAGTTGCGGTTGTGATTTTTAGTGCAAGGACGGCGCTGCCTAAATGGTTATGTCCTCGCGCATTGCTAAATCGTGCGTTCTGAACACGTTGTACACGTGATCTTGAGGGAGTTGCTCGAGGCTAACCAACTACCTCCAAATTCACATTTTTCAAGCTAGCTCGCATAAAGAAGAATAGCTCTCGGCACACATAGTTCAACCATTCTCATCTGTCTGCGTACAGCACTTTACCGAACCTCGGCAAACGTGAATGCTACAACCTGACAGGATATCCAAGCTTCATGAAAGGTTGACTATGAACTACATCTCGCGTGTTAAAACTGGCTTGATCGCCCTTCTTGCTTTACTTGTACTCGCCGCCTGCTCGTCGGATTCTACTGAAGAGGACCCAACTACCTTCACCATCCGCCTTGAAAATGTTTCGGGCATTATTAGCGCTGGCAGCAGTGGTGTGTTTAACACCCCAACAGGTGCAGACGGCCCCGGACCAGCCTTTCCCGAAAGTGGCTACAGCTTTACAGTGACGGCCTTCCCAGGTGACCGGCTGTCGTTTGCAACCATGTTTGTACAATCCAACGATCTCATTTTTGCGCCGGGACAAGACGGTATTCCCCTCTACAACGACGATGGCAGCCCTTTAAGTGGTGACATCACCTCACAAGTTTCACTATGGGATGTCGGTACTGAAGTCAACGAAGAACCTGGCGTTGGCCCGAACCAAGCTCCACGCCAAGCTGGACCTAACACAGGTGCCACCGAGTTTGCGCCTGTGACACTTATCAGTAACGTTGATGACGGCTTTAGCTATCCTGATGTAGTTGGTTACATTCAAGTTACGGTAACTCCTGGTGACAACAACAGTTTCACGGTAGATATCGCCAACATCTCTCAAGATAACGCGCTAGCTGGGCCCATTAGCCCCGGTGTTTGGGTGATTCACAGAACCTCAGCCCCACTGTTTGAGGCAGGTGAGCTTGACTATGGTCAAGGTTTAGAAGCCATTGCAGAAGATGGTGCTGCAGGTATACTCGGTAGTGTACTGGCAGGTATTGATGCACAACTTATTGGTCCCATTAGCCCCGGCGTGGCTATTGCAACGAGCGACAATAATCCGCTATTTACCGTAGGCACTGCTGACAGAGGTGAGGGCTTAGAAGGTATCGCTGAAGACGGTAGCACTGCGGGCTACGCTGACCGTGATGGTTTTATTGTGTTTAACACACCTGATGGTGCTAGCGACGCCGGCCCAGCGTTCCCCGGTAACAGCTACACGGTGACCGTTTCTGCCATGCCCGGCGACAGATTGTCACTGGCGACCATGTTTGTTCAGTCCAACGACATTTTTATTGCGCCAGATGACAACGGTATTGGGCTGTTTAGAGATGGCGAACCGCTTACAGGCAACATTACCCGTTACTTTGAGTTGTGGGATGCAGGCACCGAGGTTAACGAAGAACCCGGCGTGGGTTTAAACCAAGCACCACGTCAAACCGGACCTAATACAGGTGATGACGAAAACGGTGTTGTACGTGCTATTACAGATGTTAACGACGGTTACGACTATCCACCCGTAGGCGGCGTTGTGCAGATTACGATTACAGCGAACTAGAGAACATCAGCAAATTAGAACATCATCTTGGTGTATGTACTGAAGTGATGTTGCGGAATTATGACAAGGTGCTCGAGGCGGTTAATGAGCTTGCCTCGAGCACTTTGTCGAGTTTCACTAACTATGCTGTTTCGACTGACGCATTGCCTCGCTAATGCTTGAGACTCTACAGACTTACCAAGAACAAGGATACAGCAAGATTATTGATCAAGGTATGTAGCTAAACATACTATTGGTATAATCGCACTTTTAATAAATCATTTGCTAAAATATCTATAGCATTACTTTGACAAGGTACTTTAGCAATCACATGGGGCGCAAAAACTACATTAAGAGCCTGCAAAAATTCAAGCGCAAAAAGCGAGCTAGTGGTAGAGGCTACCAAGCTTTTAAGCAAAATATAGCAGCAAATAAGCGCAGGCATGCCAGCAAACGCGCAAAAGAACGTTGTGAACTGATCCTCGCAAGCTATGAACGCATGCACACCACAGGTGAATCCACACTTGCCTTCACAATAAGTCGCAGTCAGTTTTGGGTTGAGTTTGTTGAACCTTCTGGTAAAAGCGTTTACGGCCTGTGGAACACGAAGTATCAAACGTTCACAACGTTTCTCACGCAAGAGATGTTTAAGGCTTGGTTAGGGCGCAACCAGCAAGATGGGCAAGCCAAAGAAAAACCGGAGCAATAATGCCCCGGTTGGTAATTCGTAACGCTAAACGCTAACTAAGTCAGCGCGCGTTGACTTGTCGCAGTCTGGTCTGTGCACGTGCTTGCACGTGTGTCTCATCTATCAGTGCGTGCTTAGCGCACAGCAATGACTGGATAACTCAACTTAGCGTCTACGCCAGTGGCTGATGATTGAAGGCAGTTTTTTGTTGCGTTTGGCTAAACGTTCTGCTTCGATGGTGCCACGAAGTTGCTCGAGATCACGAATGTGATCTTTCACCAAACGTACTGTAAAATCTGTTTCAAACATGATTAAACCTCCTTGACAAGTCAAACAAAAATTGTGCGCTACTACGTGTTGTACCAATTCCAATTAACACTTCATAACCCCCTTCGGGCTTTATGCCGTTCCCATTGGAATCCGCTTTTGTTTCTACACCTTCTAGGTGGGTTAATTCGCTAACAAATTAACCGGAAAAGGTATTATCCAAAACATCGAATGAATGGGACTTGTAACCTTCAGAACGGTGATCGCATCACTTTAGATAAAGTGATGCGAACTCACCTCGCGTAACGCAATACTGAATATGCGCCTAAACACACGCGTATTCAGTCGTCTATCTAACAAAGTCGCGGAGGTATCACCATCTACCCCAAATGGGGGTGTTGAGCGTTTGGCTAAGCCAGGTCTGGACCAAGTTGCTCGAGGCTGTAGCCATCCGGATAACTGCGCAGTGGCGGCAGGGTATAGGGACTTTGTCGAGCGGGTAAAACTCGTAACAGTTTGCGACGAAGGTCCAAGCTGCGCTCAATCGTGCGTTTAAGCCACGCAGGTGGTGGGTCGTAACCAAAGGCATCAAGCATGGCATTATCCATAAGGCAGTGCACGGCGTCACGCCCAAAAGCTTGTAAGTCTCGTGTCCAGCTAGCGCCCACAGGCAAAAACCAACTCAAAAATAGTGTTTCAGTGGCCTCTGCCAAAATACGGTTGTTGGGATGATAGGTAAAGTGTGTCTGCTCGTAATCGCGGTTAAAGGCATCCAGCGCCTCGAGGCTATCAGGAATATTTTGGATATTCATGTACTTACCAACCTCAGCCCAAAAGTAGTAGCTGGCTTGCCGTTCGTGCTCGCTGTGGGGTCGCCAGCCGTAACGGGTGTTCCAACGCAGCGGCTCGAGCACAAAGGTAGACAGCACGTACACAAACTCATCGTTAGGAATGCTGTAACGTCCGTGAATTTGGTTCATGCGTTTAATGGCACGCCGCCCGACCCTCGAGCTATAGCCATGAAAACCAATTGTGCTAATAATTGCCACCGTGTCGTCGTAGCGTTTTTGAGTGCGCTCGGTAAACTCGCGCGTGGCAACCATCAGCTTAGAACTGTTGGGCACAGCAAAGGTACGAATAAGCGCCAGTTCCAGCGCCCGCTGGGTATCCCACGGAAAATCGTAGCTAGCGCTCAAAAAAGAAATCTGCTCGTTATCACGCTTAGGGTCAAGTTTCAAAATTTCTTGCAAGGTTGTGCTTCTGCGGCGGTATCTCACAGCCTCAGTCTAGATGTATTTGCGATGTCAACTCAGCGAACTAGGCTGAGGTTGGTGAATTTAGGGAGGCGGGGAGAAAGGGGGCTGTGGAGATTCCATCAGCTAACACGTATGTATCATTAGGTTGTGGTGTTGATCTAAAAAAGATGCCAATCAAAAAGATGCCGAGGTCACATCCTCAGCATCTTTGGTTAGTAAGTAGCAAGTTAAACGGGTGTAGCAAATTGATAGTCTAGGCAGCGCCAACAGCGTCTACAAAGTCTTTACTGATGTCCTCAACTTGGTTAGTTGCTTGATTAGCTGCTGTGAACGCGCGCAGGCCTTCGCGGATCATCTTGTGGGTCTCAGCGATGCCATACCACGTTTCGACAGTAACGTTTTTGCCCTCGAGCTCCTTGTAAATATCAAAAAAGTGCTCAATTTCTCGCAAAATATGTGGCGACACTTGGCTGAGGGTACGCTGGTTGTCGTAGCGTGGGTCTTGGGTGGGTACAGCTAACACCTTTTGGTCACGCCCTTTTTCGTCGCTCATTTCCAAAAAGCCCAGCGGATAAACTTCCATAACTGTACCGGGGTAGGTAGGAATAGTTGTAAGCACCAAAATATCAATAGGGTCGCCGTCTTCAGCAAGCGTTTGCGGTAAAAACCCGTAACCACCAGGGTAGTGCAGCGGGCTATAAAGCACGCGGTCAAGCCGGAAGATGCCGAACTCAGGATCGTACTCGTATTTATTAGAGCTACCTTGCGGTACTTCGATGATAGCGTTGACAATTTCTGGTGCTTCATTGCCAATCGGCAAGTTGTAGAGGTTTTGCATAATATTCCTTTCAGGTTGTGAGGTTGGGAGTGGATAGAGGGCTAGTGTGAAGACTCGAGCCACTCTAAAAATAAGATGCTGCAGCAACTTGACCGCAACAATATGTCAGGGAGTTTAGCACGCATGCGTCCTGTCATCGTGGCAGATAGCACAACATACCAAGTCAACATATTCTCACGGCTACATCACTTATATGAATACATAGTTTACATTACTATAAACTAATTGATGCATATGGCTGAGCTAGACATACATCTTACTGGCATTATGACGTGACTGCACCCTGGATGAACAAACCCTGACCCAAGTTGCCGCAAAGCATGTTAAACTCGCGGTTGCGATATACCTCAATCCGACGCACCTTAGCTTACGGTGCTTAGCGGGTTATGTTAGGTACATTAATCTTAGATATATTGCTCGAGGTGGTCTTAGCTTATCGGCTACGTCAAACTTGAGCAATTTAAATGCTTATTGAAGATGTTGTGTCATTGTGTGTGTGGCTAATTAGTTAGTATATATCAACTAAAAGCTATGGCATATACATTCACAATATCCGTAGTAGTTTAAGTAATACCGAATCAAGCAACATTACGTTAACTCCTTGGAGGATGCATGGAATCACTACTCATCTTAGTTCCGCTGGCAGCTATATTTGCGCTCATTATGGCTTACGTTTTGGCTGAGGAAATCCTCGAGCACGAAACAGGCAATGAACGCATGGTCGAAATTTCCGATGCTGTTAAGCAAGGTGCTATGGCGTACATGAACCGCCAGTACCGCACAATCACTATTGTAGCCGTGGCCATCACGGTGATTTTTTTGTTTGTCACCTTGTCCCAGTGGAATTCAGGTGCAGCCCTATGGTGGTGGACAACCGTTGGCTTTGTCGTCGGTGCGTTCTTTTCAGCAGTTAGTGGCTACATAGGCATGAACGTAGCTGTACGCGCCAATGTGCGTGTGGCACAAGCCGCTCGGGAAGGGCTCCCACAAGCACTTAAAATTGCCTTTAACGGTGGCGCGGTTTCAGGACTAGCTGTGGCTGGTCTGGCGCTTTTAGGGGTTGCCAGCTTTTTCTACATGTTCCACATGATGCTAGGGCTTGAAAACCCTGTTGAACCCTTAGTTGGGTTTGCGTTTGGTGCAAGTTTAATCAGCTTGTTTGCACGTGTTGGTGGCGGCATTTACACCAAAGCTGCTGACGTTGGCGCTGACCTCGTCGGTAAAGTTGAGGCTGGCATTCCCGAAGATGACCCACGCAACCCGGCTGTCATTGCTGACAACGTGGGTGATAACGTGGGCGACTGCGCGGGCATGGGTGCTGACTTGTTTGAAACCTACGCAGTGACCGCTATCGGTGCCATATTTTTAGGGTACTTGATGCCAGGTACTGAACTCGTTGGCAGAATGGCTATTTACCCGTTGGTGCTTGGGGCTATTGCTATCATCGCCAGCGTAGTTGGCGTGTTTTACGTCGGCATGGACGAAGAGGGCGGCAGCATTATGAAAGCCCTTTACCGTGGCGTGTTTGTCAGTGCAATTATTAGTATTGCCGGGTTTTTTATTGCTACCCTCGCCATGTTCGTAAACTTTGACTTTAGCGCCATACCTGGTTTGCCCGGCTACACAAGCTGGTTTACGTTGTTTTTAGCGTCTGTTTTAGGCATCGCGGTGACGCTGGGACTCATGTACATTACCGAGTACTACACCAGTACTGAATTTGCACCAGTAAAACGCATTGCCAATGCCTCTGTAACCGGGAGTGCCACCAACATTATTAGCGGCTTAGCAGTTGGCATGCAGAGTACCGCTGTACCAGTGATTATTTTGGCGCTGGCTATTTTTATGGCCTTTAAGCTAGCCGGTCTTTACGGCATCGCCATTGCTGCGGTTGCTATGCTAAGTGTGACCGGCATGATTGTCGCCATGGACACCTATGGACCCATTACAGATAACGCCGGTGGTATTGCCGAAATGAGCGAACTACCTGAGAGTGTTCGCAACAACACGGACGCACTCGATGCCGTTGGTAACACTACCAAAGCTGTTACCAAAGGGTACGCGATTGGTTCAGCAGCCCTTGCTGCGCTGGTGCTCTTTTCAGATTACACCTACCGCCTTGACCTAGGTGAAGGGGCGTTTAAGCTCAACGATCCCATCGTACTGATTGGGTTGTTTATTGGGGCGATGTTGCCGTTCTTGTTCTCCGCGTTTTTAATGGAATCGGTAGGTAAAGCTGCTGGCAGCGTGATTGAAGAAGTACGCCGCCAATTTCGCGAATTACCCGGCATCATGGAAGGTACGCAAAAACCCGAGTACGGCACCTGTGTGGATATTGTGACCCAAGCTGCCCTGCGTGAAATGGCCTTGCCCGGTGTGATTGCTGTGGTTGCACCACTTATCGTTGGATTTTTGTTTGGACCTTTAGCACTTGGCGGTTTGCTTATTGGCGTGATTGGTAGCGGCCTCATGATGGCGCTGATGATGTCCAACGGTGGGGGCGCGTGGGACAACGCCAAAAAGTACATTGAGGACGGCAATCATGGCGGTAAAGGCAGCGATGCACACGCGGCAGCTGTGGTAGGCGATACTGTCGGTGACCCTTATAAAGACACTGCTGGCCCGTCCATTAACCCACTTATTAAAGTGATTAACACAGTTGCGCTTATTTTTGCGTCAATCATTGCAAGTGTAGGCGGCATTTTGATGTAAGGTGCTAAACCTGATACATCTGATTTATGAGGAGCAGAGCATCATCTGCTCCTTTTTCTGTGTCTAGATGCCTCGTAACAGAAGAATGCTTCATCAACACCGATAATAGCTATGTGTCTCAGCGAATTGCATTAGCATCTACCTGTATTGGCACCTTCAAGAAATACCAATAGAAAAGAGAATTTGATGATTGTAAAAAGGGCTAGTTTTTAGGTCCATGACAATTCTTGTTGTCATGATTGGTGGTGCCTTTGGCGCGCTAACACGCTACGGCGCTGGGTTGTGGTTAGGGCGTCATCTGCAACTATTCCCACTAGCGACGTTAACGGTGAATATCATTGGGGCGTTAATGTTATCAATACTGGTGACGGTGTCAGAACGGTACGGGGGGATTTCACCGTTGTGGCGCGCTGGCTTGGCTACGGGCTATCTGGGGGCGCTGACGACCTTTTCCACGTTTGAAGTAGAAAGTGCTGCGCTGATTCGAAGCGGTAACGGCCTTGGTACAACGTTGTATGTGCTAGGGAATTTGGTACTTGGCTATGGTGCAGTGTTATTGGGGCGTTGGATGGTACTAGGTCGAGCCTGATTTATAAACATTAAACTGACTGGGACATCAGCATGAGATAGGGGTATTTTCGTCGTTAAGGTACTGACGATGGGACGGCTCGAGCCTTAAACTAATATGTTTGCTAATTTCCTTTCTTGGAGGCCGCTATGCAGCCAACCTCATCTCTAAATGTAACCGTCTGGAACGAATTTCGCCACGAACAACAAGAAGAACGCATCGCCAAAATTTACCCGCAGGGTATTCACGCGGTGATTGCTGAAAGCCTTGCACCTCATGTGAAGGTGCGTACCGCAACACTGGACGAACCCGAACACGGCCTTACAGATGATGTCTTAGATAGTACCGATGTCCTCGTTTGGTGGGGACACATTGCCCACGGTGACGTCAGTGACGCTGTTGTGAATAAAGTTCATGCGCGGGTGCTGGCGGGTATGGGCATGGTGGTACTGCACTCAGGGCATTTTTCCAAAATTTTCAAAAAGCTTATGGGTACAACTTGTGACCTAAAATGGCGTAACACAGGTGAAAAAGAACGCCTCTGGGTAGTTGATCCGAGCCACCCGATTGCTGAAGGTTTAGACGAGTACTTTGAACTACCTAAAGCTGAAATGTACGGCGAGCACTTTGACATTCCTGAGCCAGATAAACTTGTGTTTGTGAGCTGGTTTGCGGGTGGCGAGGTGTTTCGTAGCGGTTGTTGTTTCCACCGTGGGCGCGGCAAAATTTTCTATTTCCGCCCCGGTGACGAAGCGTATCCCATCTACAAAGATCATAATGTACAACGGGTGATTCACAATGGTGTGGTTTGGGCAGCACCCACAAGCAGTCCAGTCGTGACGTTTGGGCATAGACCGGAGCCACTCGAGCCCCTCTCCTAACAATTTCTTCTCAATATCTTACTCATCTCAACTGAAGCTAGTGCACCACCCTGCCGCTAGCAAAGGAGCACCTTATGGGCTTAAAAATTGGCATTATTGGCGCGGGCGGCATCGCCCATATTCACTATCATAGCTATGTTGGTGCGGGTGCAGAGGTTGTCGCCATTGCCGATGTAAGCGAACAAACCCTGGCGCAACGCCAAGCAAGTTGGAACATCCCGCGTACGTATACAGATTTCAACGAGATGCTTGCACAAGAACCTGACATCGACGCGGTATCAATATGTTTGCCCAATGCGTTTCACGAACCTGCCACAGTGGCAGCAGCCAAAGCAGGCAAGCATGTGCTGTGCGAAAAACCTATCTCCCTCTCGCTAGATAAAGCCCAACACATGATTGACGTGAGCGCGCAAGCAGGCATCAAGCTTCAAATTGGGCACCACATGCGCAGCGACAGTGCCGCTGAAAAAGCCAAGGCTATGATTGAGGCTGGGGATATCGGCGACATTACCTATATTCGGCTGCGGCAAGCGCACGACTGGGCGGGCGCGTCTGTGGTTAAAGATTCGTTTGGCAAACTGGCGAACGCCGGCGGCGGCACCTTGCTGGATAACGGTTGCCATATGATGGACTTAGCGCGTTATTTTTGTGGGAATGTGGACAACGTATTTGCTCGCATCGCCACGCTCAAGTACGACGTTGAGGTAGAAGATACCGCCGTGGTGAATATGCAATTTGCGTCTGGTGCGTTGGGCAGCCTTGAGACGTCTTGGTCGGCGACGGGCTGGGAAAATGGTTACAGCATTTACGGGACAAAAGGTGCGCTCGAGTACAACAATCGCTATGCCTACTCGGGTGATACAGAAGTCTCTATTTTGCGCCACACCTTCCGCACGTCGCCCGGCACTACGTGGGCAACCACCGACACAGCCGAGTACCGTTTTGCTGGCTACGGGGCGCATCCACGCAGCATTCGCAATTTTGTGGCGAGCATTGAAAATGACACAGATATTGTGTGTACCGGGCAGGATGGGCTCGAGGCTGTTCGCATGGTGTTAGCTGCCTACGAAAGTGCTAAAGCTCACACTCCCATTCAGCTAAGTAACATTCAAGAAGCCTCATTACACGCAGCAGTAAGCTAATCTGTAGATTATTTCAAAAAATGTCATCCCATACAGAGAGGCGTTGTCTATTTAGCAACGCCTCTCTTGTTTTTTATACCAACGATTGATGGAATTGGCATTATGTTGATTATGTTTTGTCAATAGACGGGTCAAAACACACAAACTCCACCCGATTCCCCTCAGGGTCGTTGACGTAGAGTGAGCGCCACTGTACCCAGGTATGAATTGCTGTATCAACTTGTAAATCAAGTTGCTCGAGCCGCGTCTTCTCAGCCTCAAAATCAGCCAGATCAATTGTGAACGCAATGTGGTCAACGGTGGTCTTATCTGCATCTAGACCTTGATAGCCCTCGCTATCCGCACGATCAAATAGCGCTAAAATTTGCGTATGCTGGCCATAGCCAGGTGCAATATCAAAAAATGCAATGTGTTCAAATCGCTGCATGAGGTTGAGTCCGATGACCTCACTGTAGAACGCCTGCATAGTATCTAGATCGTTCACACGAAAGGCAATTTCACCCAGACCTTTAACAACTCGACCTTTGATGATGCGTTCGGATAAAGCTTCATGTTGGGGCATAATCTAACCTCCGCTCAAGATGTAAACACCATTGTAGACCTGTTGGCTCGAGCCTAAGCTACGCCTGAATACTCAGCTCAGTTTAGGATCAAGCGCGTATCATCAGCCTGTGAATAGATCTCAACAAAATGTAGTGCCAGCACCTTGCTGGCGAGCTGTACGTACTCTCTTGCTGCATGGGGGCATGTATGTTTACAGCACTGCGTGGCTCATGTTTGTCCTAGGTAATGCTCGAGCTGACCACTACAATCGTGGCTTTAACGGACTGACAGCATTTCCGGAAATGCTGGTGTTTGGGGTTGTGGGGAGTGCAGTTATTGCCCTGACTATCACTTTGGTGATCAGGCTGGTACAACCAAGGTTAATAGCTCACCGTGCTGTACAGGTCGTGTGGCTACTCAGCAGCATCAACCTGCTAGTTGTACTTTGGCTCGGGGTACTAAGCCTCAGCAGGTCGCACGGCTTATGGGTAGAGCATATATGGCGCTATGACCACGTGCTTTACCGTACCTATGCGTTTACTACAGTGGTGACGTGGAGTACAGCACTGCTAGTTATGAGTGCGTGGGGTGTTCATCACCTTGCAATTCGCGCACGGGCATGGCGGGCGTTGTGGTTAGGGCATGTGCCATTGGTGATAATGTATGTGTTACTGACGGCTCATCGCTGGATTAGTAAGCCAGTTTTTATGGGCTAATTAAGAGAGGCTCGAGCACACCATCACTCGAGCCTCGTAGACATCAAAGATTAAACTTTAGTTGTTAAACGACAATCCTACAATCACCGGGTCGTGGTCAGACGAACGGAACGGCGTGGACGTGTACAACGCTTGCACCGAATCCGGTTTAAACGGCGGCGTGCTGTAATCCAAAAACGCAGGCTCGTCGGCATTGATGAACCAGACGGTTGTGCCGGTGATGTTGTCTGCCAAGCTTGTGTTGGCAAGTGCGTGGTCAAGATAGCCAGACTGACCGGGTGAGAAGATAAAGCTGTAACGGTCTTCGGCAGGTAAATCACGTTCGATGAGATCAACGAAGTCAGCTTGCTCGAGCACGACAATCGGATCCTCGGCACCGTAGGCGTTCAAATCACCAATGACCAACACGTCATCATCACCGGTTGCGGCCATAATCTCATCAACCAGAGTTACAAGTGCTTGGGCTTGGGTGGTGCGGGTGGCGTTGTAGCAACCCTGACCGTCACCTTGGTCTTCGTCCAATCCTTCAGCATCACGGCAACCTTTGGACTTGAAGTGATTGACAATAACTGTAAATTGCTCGCTAGAAGCATTGTCTTCAAACGTGCGTGCCACCGGGCGGCGGCTAGAACCATTTACGGTGTAGGCGTCATCTGTACTCAGAATTGCGTCTCCCACAGGCGATACTGTGGCAGGTTTATAGATGAACGTTTGCTTGATGGCATCATCTCCAAGACCGTCCGGTGCGGCAAAGCCTGCGTAGGTACCAGCGCCCATCTCTTCGTTGAGGCCGGCGATGAGGTCATCAATAGCCGTTTGATCTGTACTGCTCGAGGTTGGCGTGTCACCCGCACCGCCGTTGTTTTCAATTTCAATCAGGCCCACAATATCAGCGTCCATCGCCACAATGGCAGCAATAATTTTGTCCCGTTGGCGTTCAAATTCGCCGGCGTTAAACGCACCACGGGCGTCGTCGTCATCACTTTCAAAGGTCGTGAAGTAGTTGAGGACGTTGAAACTAGCCACTTTCAATTCACCACCGACATCGTCTGGGGCATCTTGGCGGGCGTTTACCCGAGTGAAGGTCGGTGTGACCGTAGGCTGTAAACGGTAATCACGTACGCTTGTTGAGGAACTCACCTGCCCGTAGCTCAAAATTCCGGTGAGGTTGCTGACAGTATCGCCCACGCGCAAGGTGTTGCCTTCTGACAAATACGGCACGGGGTCAGGGTTGTCGCCGCGGCTGTCAACATCTTGCCCATCGTCTAAGAAAATAAGGCGGCGTTGATTGCCGTCTTCACTCTCACCGAGGTTGTTACCGTTGGTGGGGTTGTACAAACGCCCATCTGCGGAGAGGGTAATTTGCCCGTAGCGCCCTTGGAAAAAGTTTTGGCTGACGGTCAGGTCTTGATCAAAACTCACCAGCATGCCTTCAAAGGCTTCTAAATCGCCTACGTTTTCAGTGGGAAGGTCAACGTCGGTGGTAGGAATCGTGTGGTCGCTCGAGCACACTACAACCTCAGTGACATTCGTAAGTTGGGTGAGGTCATCCTCTTCACTAACCGTCCCTGAAATTGCCACCAAATCACCCACATCTACGTCATTTTCTTGGCTAACAACATTCACAAAAAGTCCGTCTGAGCTAGCTGCGTTGCCATCACCTAAAAAGTCACGTAAAAAGAAGCCAGAAAGCTCATTTTCCGTTTGAAAATCTCCTGTAACAACGCCAATGACGGTGACAGCTTGATCTACGAGCGTGCTGGCATCGGCTGATCCCTGAACGGCAGACGCAGTTATCCCGGCCAACATGCAAGCTTCGGCACTGTTGACAAAGTCCAGCGCGATCGTAGCACTATCTTCATCAGCCGTAAAGCTACGAACCATCACAGGCGACTGGCTATCGCCAGCAGTGGCTTGCAGGTTGACAAGATAAGCTTGATCCTGGCTAAGGCCTGTAAGTGTGCCCTGCCACAGCTCATCAGCTTGCTCGAGGCTGATATCCTCTCCAAAATCACCAGATGCACTAACGGCAGTTGCGCTTTCCGGTACGCCACTTACAGCTAGCGTTAGGCTGAGTCCATCACTGTCATTGCTCGAGTCGTCACAGGCTACAGCCATAATTGTCAAACTGAGCAAGACACCTATCACCAACCTAGGTAACCTGCTAGGTGCTACTTGTTTACTAGATGCGTTCATCACAAACCTCCTTGACGGCATAATCTACCTTCATGATGGTGCCATGCTAACTTCTTACTGTCAACGTCTCGTAACCCTAGGATGTTTTGAAGTGGTGTGGTAAGAAGGTATTGAGGACATCAACTTCAGTAAGTACAGCCGTTACCAAGCTGCTAGATGAGCTTGTTATGTGTTTAGCATGTAGGTTAACGCCCCTCAAATTGTGGCTATACTCTATGTAACCAAATG
>JBCCBI010000079.1:0-15711 GCA_039034155.1 Deinococcota bacterium
AGCCATCAATTTCAGGCATAACAATGTCGGTAATGAGTACGTCAAAAGTTGGGTTGGATGATATCTGGGTGATGGCGTTATCTGGTGACAAGTTGAGGACATGCTCGAGGCCATCTTTAGTATTGAGTCCAAGTTGCTCGAGTACGTCCCGCCCGTTGTAGGCAAGCACAACGCTATGGCCAGCTTGGGTGAGGATGTGCTCGAGCCAAACCTGAACAGAATATTGGTCATCAGCAACTAAAATGCGCGCCACAGTGGTTACTCCCCAACAGATTGTGTACTTTTGTGACTATCATGAACTCTTGATAAAAAAGTGCGCTATAAATGCCACTCTTGTTTCCCTAACCGTACACCCTAAACACGCAATTTGTCGTTGTGCAGGGCGCTTACATACATGGTGTATAGATAGAACCACGTCCTTAACAATAAGGTGGAGATTATTTATAACGCCAGTAGATAACTTAAAACTAACGCGTGTTAAATACGTTCTGTACAAAAACGCTGTTATGGGATTTGCTCACTGCGGGCTAACTAAGAGCCTGCGCAACCTCATGCGCAAAGTAGGTCAAAATCATGTCTGCCCCAGCCCGTTTAATTGCCAGTAACGACTCATCGCGGCAGCGGGTTAAATCCAACCAACCTTGTTGTGCCGCCGCGTGAATCTGGGCGTACTCACCAGATACCTGATAGGCAGCGACAGGTAAGCGCGTGTTTTCGCGCACATCCCGAATAATATCCAAGTACGGTCCGGCTGGTTTCACCATGACAATATCCGCGTGTTCAGCTTCATCTAGTTGCGCTTCGGTGATGGCTTCTAAACGGTTACCCGGTGACAGTTGATACGTCTTTTTATCCAACAAGGTTGTCCCCGCCGCTTTGGCGCTGCCCACAGCATCCCGAAACGGCCCGTAATAGGCAGAGGCAAATTTCGCTGAGTAGGCCATGATGACTGTCTGCGTAAACCCACTCGCATCTAGCGCGCTGCGAATAGCAGCCACGCGTCCGTCCATCATGTCCGATGGGGCGATGACATCCACGCCTGCTTCAGCCCCCATGACCGCCATCTGCGCCAGAATGTCCACGGTGCGGTCGTTGTCTACGTTTGCGCCGTCCTCCGTAAGCACGCCGTCGTGACCGTGGCTTGTATAGGGGTCGAGGGCAACGTCGCTAATGACGGCGAGTGGCAAGTTGGCGTCTTTAATAGCGCGGGTGGCGCGCAGTACAAGCGTGTCTGGGTTGAGTGACTCCTCACCTTCGGGGGTTTTGAGGCTAGCGTCAATGTAGGGAAACAGCGCCACAGCAGGCACGCCCACATCTGCCAGTTTGTGGCAGGCGTCCACCAAGCTGCGTACGGTATGGCGCACCACGCCGGGCATGGAAGCGACGGGTTCGGGGGAGACGTTACCGTCAATGACAAACAGGGGTTGGATGAGGTCGTCTGAGGTGAGTTTTGTTTCTTCGTGCAGGGCGCGGAGGGGGGCACTTTGGCGGAGGCGTCGGGGGGCGACGGGCGGGGCGGGGAAGATCAGTTGTTAAGGGCTTGGCACGGTTGAGCAAGGTCATGCCAATATGCTACCACCGTTAGCTAGATGGGTACGGCGCTATGTGATTTAAGTAGTTAGGGCCTTCTTGTTGTAGAAAAAAGTAATCATGAACGTAATACATTTGGACAAGATTGGTACTGAATCTATTACCCATAAAGCTATACGGTAGACTGAAAGCATGTTGAATTATTTGTCTATGTTCACACTCTTAAGTTTAAGTTATCAGGGTTAACGGTAGCCCTGCAATTATGGATAAGACACTATGTCAAGATATTGATCTTCTGATCCAGAATATTGCTCGGATGTATGCAACTGAGGGCAATGCCAAATTTGTTTCAATCTTAGCTAAGGCAGAGGTTGAAGCAGAAATGACTGATTATGACAATTGGGATGGTGGCACAAATTTGTATACAATTTATGTTAGTGTTCCCCATCATATATTTGCTAAAATCAAAAACGAACTCCAAGACATCGCTGATCAGTTGAAAGAGAAGCTTGCTGTATTCATGCATCGTTATGATCACATCTGGATTGAGGAAATTCGCATCTCCCCGTCTATGGTTCAGATTGATGGCTGGCAACAAAAAGCTCTTGATTGGCTCTCTGGGTCTGGCATTACCAATCAAGGTCGTGTCCGGTCAGACAACATCGCTAGCCGCAAAAAAGATGGTTTGCTCTTTCGCTCGCAGCCCGAAATCTATTTCTATGATGCTCTTAAATCTTTAGGAGTTACATTTGCTCCACTCCCAGTCTTCATTCGCGGCGGTGAAATCTATTCTCGAATCGAGCCTGACTTCATTATTATCAAAGACGGTATCACTATGTGTATTGAGATTGATGGAGATACGGTGCACACTGAGACCCCAGCAGAAGCGAATGACAGAATTCGTGTACTCACAAATGAGGGTGTGATAGTCGAGAGATTCTCTGCAAGCCGGTGTGAAAACGCTGCAAAGGCAAAGAAGTTGGCTGAACATGTTATTCAGCTCATTACTAAGCATAAGGGAAATCGACTTTAATGCATTTTTCCAAAGTAAATCCATATTTACTTTGTCCGTTGAGTATTTTTATTTTTTCGTCTCAATCCAACACAATAATATGTGGATGATGCGAAAGCAGCATCGAATGAGAGCAAACATGGCGTTAGCTTTGACGATGCTACAACAGTATTTCGCAATCCCCTAGCTATTATTTTTAATGACAAAGACCACTCTGATGAGGAAGCTCGAGAAATTATTCTTGGACATTCGTTTAAGGGTACTTTGTTGGTGATTAGCTTTACCGAGCGAGAAAATAGGATTCGTATAATCAGTGCGCGTAAAGTGACAAAAAATGAGAGAAAGGAGTACGAAAACCATGCCTTCCAATAAAGATGATTTGAAGCCGGAATACGAGTTCGACTACACCAAGGCAAAGCCCAACCGTTTTGCGACAGAAGTTGAGCGTACGGTTGCTGTACTGGATGAAGATTTATCTAAAGTATTCACAACGCCTGAATCTGTCAATCGTGCGTTGCGTGCGTTACTGGACGCTATACCTAGCGATACACCATCTGCTGTTTAACTGTCTGTTCAAGCGTTGTGCTTGCTCGAGAACAAAAGTAGTGTGGATTTTGTAGTTTCAAGGTATCACTAGGCTCGAGCCTCTTTCGCAAAATCACATATGCCTACAGCGGACAGCCGGGTACCAAGGGTCAACAGAAGTATCGTGCTGTAGCTAACGGTTGGCAATTAGCTCGTATTAGGTAAAATCTAAATATGAACCTAATATGAGACAAGAGCTATCTTCACCCATCAAAGATTTCAGACTCAAATTATCAAACACAACTTGGCTGGTGATTGCTAGCGGGGTCTATTACCTCACTGCTGTCATCGGCATGCAGGTTTTTTCGCTCCAACCCCAAAACATCACCCTGCTGTGGCTCCCCCTTGGCATTGGCTTAGTCATGTGCGTTAAGTTTGGCTGGCAAGCAGTTTTTGGGATTTTTGCGGCTAGTTTTGCGGCTAATCTTCCCGGTATGACCACCAGTTCATGGGCGTCATCGGGTCTTCATACGGCTATTGCAGGGACAACAGATGCACTAACGGCACTGCTAGCAGCATGGTTGTTGCGGCGCAATGGGCTTATCAACCTGGCACGCCCTCAACAACTGTTCCCGTTTTGCTTTTACGTTTGCCTGGTTCCTACAATTGTATCAGCGTGGGTGTTGGCGGTTAATTTGGCGGCAGGTGGTTATATTGCTTTGTCGCAAAGCCCATTTATAGCTATTGCGTTAGTCTTAGCTGATAGCCTCGGTATTTTGCTTGTCTACCCAATTTTTGCTGTTTGGCGGCCAGACGGAGCATCATCTCATAAAATTTTCTCGTTGGCGCTGGTCATCTTGCTCAACCTCATGTTGATTGCGGCAGCGTTTTACGGTGTTCCCAGTACAATCCATCTGGTTTTGCCTGCGCTTTTGTACCTTGCTGCGACAGGGCACCGCCTAGGACATTCTGTTGCACTACTGATTACCATTGTTGCCATTTTGTCGTTTGCAGCGCGTGGGTTTGGACCGTTTATGGGCAGTGATGCTGAGGAGTCCCTTATTAGGCTCATGACCTTTGTCTTTTCTACCACGTTGGTGTCGCAAAGCATTATGCTGCACCGCAGGGAGCTTATTGAATCTTCGGAAGCGCGTGAGTTGTGGTACCAGCGGGCTATTCGTGACGGCTTAACAGGGCTTTACAACCGCGCTTATTTTTTGGCTCAGTTAGATGATGAACTTGCTCGTTGTGAGCGGACGGGATGTCCTGTTGTGGTGGCGCTCATAGACGTCGATTTTTTTAAACGCGTTAATGATCAGCACGGGCATCCTTTTGGCGATAAGGTGCTGCAAGCACTGGCACGTGAACTTCAGAACCTTTTACGAAGTGCGGACGTCATTGCGCGGATGGGCGGCGAAGAATTTGCCGTTTTGATGTCCAATGTATCTTTAGAGCAAGCTACTGTTGCCCTAGAGAGATTGCGCAGCACCCTAGCAGCGGACGGCCTCATGATTGACCAGCAACGCTTTGCAATTACCGTGAGCATTGGCGCGTGTGCAAATGGGTCTCATGCTGCTGAGGCGCTTGTTAGTGCGGCAGATGAGCTTTTGTACCGCGCCAAACATCAAGGGCGAAACTGCCTCATGACAAATACAGTAGATTAACGAATCACTACTGATTAAGGTTTATTGCTAAGGACGTTGTTGAAGATTTTTCAGGATGACCTCGTAGGCGGGTTTTGGCTGTGAATTACCATCAATAAGACCTAGGTAACAGGTGTAATCCGTCAGAATTTGGGCGATGTTTTGCGGGAGGCCATCAAGCTCTTCACCAAACAGCGCATCGCGGAAGAGATCACAGGTTTCATCTGAAAAGTCTTGAAACGAAAAGATGGATGCAAAACGAATATCTGGTGTTTCGCGAATAACATCCAGTAAAATCTCGTAGCACTCCGCTTGCCAGGCAGGTGATGCGCCCATTGTTTCTGGGCTTGGGCAGGTGAGTTCCTGAATTAAAATGGTACCTCCGCCGTAAGCAGCAAGAACCTCTTCAAAGTGTGTGCGTATTTCATGTGTTGGATACACGCTAAAGTCAGCTCGAATGGGTCCTTGATTAAAGGGGATGACATCAACAACAGGTTTGAACGCTTGTAATGTTTTTGAGGATGTGAGGATATCACCGATGGTGAGGGTGACGCCTACGGCCATGTCGGGGTTAATTGACTGAATGTGCGTTTTAGCTGCGGTGACAAACTGGACATAAGCTTGCAGCTCGAGCTCATTAAGATCAAGATACTCACCCATTTCGTTACCTAAACTCAGATAAAACCCACCGTATTGGCTTAAAACAGGGATAAGCTCATCCAAAATACGCCCAAAGCGTTCTATGACGTGAGTCTCTGCCAAAAGCTCAGGTGATAGCAGTGCGCCTGAATCATTAAGTAAATCACTGGGCAGGTTGTAGCCACCTGAATCACCGACGGTTATATTGACAAAAGGAACAAGCCCTAATTTATGGAGTCTTTCGAGTGTATCTGTGAAGGTGCCAAGTTGAACCTCTTGGGCTTCATTTTCAAGGTCCATCCAATCAACATAATAGGTAAAGCCACCTAATCCTTGATTTACCAGCGCATCTAGCAAGCTTCTATCTTTGCTGTTCAAAGCCTCGAGATCGGCACTACCGTACAGGGTTGTGCCCAGTACAAAGTCGGGTTCGAGTAAGGGAATACTAGTTGGAGTTTGAGAAAAGCTAAGGGTAGAGAGTGCAGTCAAACAAAGTATAAAGATGTTGCGAATGTAGTTCATAATAAGCAGGATACGGGTGTCAGTAAGCATACACAACCTTCTCGAGTCGTGATGCTTACAGTTCAAAAGTAGGAGGACGGTAGTGATGTCCTTGGGGTTAGGCGATGCTGAAATAAGTACCTCCTATCTGGAAACCGCAGTTTTCGTGACATGCGTTTAGCGGTTAAGGATGGGCGCTGCTGAGTTTCATAACCCCCACTTTTCAACTTGGAGGTACTTAGCTCGAGTCGTTTCCCTAAGATGCTTTGTTGAAGCTGTTTGATACGAGTATCTTCGTGTCAAATTAACTTCGAGTCTGTCAGTAACACTCAGCCTTTTAAGCCTCTGAGTAGATGGCTGCTACAATTAGGCTGTAAAAACCATGTTGCTAACTGCCCACGTTGGCGGCAAGTACATTCGACATATCAATAACGTGAGGTTGTCATGTCATTAACAGACAAATTTATTTCCAATCTGCGAGCTTATGAGAAAAAAGACCTGCCCCGTGTCGCTGAGCTTTTTGCGGAAGATATGTTTTTGAGAGATTGGAAAATTTCTGTTAAAGGTAAGCCTCAAGTGCTCAACGAAACTAAAAAGAACTTTGAGGCTGGTGGTGCAATCTCAATTGAAGTGTTGCGAACCTACGAAGATGGCAATACGGTGATTGCAGAACTACATATCATCGTCCAAGACTCAGAAGATATTTACGTTACAGATATTGCAACATTTAATGATGATGGGCTCATTACAACCATTAGAGCTTACATTGGTCGAGAAGATTAAGCTGTGCTTTCTCACAGGCTAGTTTGGTGTTCATGAACGCATCTTTGAGCCTGTTGGTAGCACCTTTGAACTCGAGCTACTAAGCAACTTATGGACGCGCTTCCTTACCTCCAAGAAATTGGTCTCAAGACCGACAAAATAAACTCGTTCGACAACTTTCCTTTTTCGCTGCCGTCCATCGCCTCCATTACATCACTTCCTTTTGCAGACACCGTCACGTTTTTTGTGGGGGAAAATGGCACTGGCAAGTCCACCCTCATCGAAGCTATCGCAGTTGCTATGGGATTCAATGCTGAAGGTGGAACCAAAAACTTCAACTTTGCAACCAAGGCAACCCACACCTCACTCCATGAGTATTTGAGGCTCTCAAAGTCTTTTGCACGTCCCAGAGATGGCTTTTTCTTACGTGCAGAGACGTTTTACAACGTGGCAACGAATATTGATGAGCTTGACGAAACGCCGGGCAGTGGTCAGATTATTGACGCGTACGGCGGGCGCAGCTTGCATCATCAGTCGCATGGTGAGTCCTTCCTCAGCCTTGTTTTGAACCGTTTTTCAGGTCGGGGGTTGTATATTTTGGATGAACCGGAAGCGGCGTTATCTCCCTCGAGGCAACTCACTCTGTTAAGTCGTATGAATCAGCTTGTAAAGCGTCAATCGCAGTTTATTATTGCTACGCATTCGCCTATTTTGATGGCGTATCCGGGTGCGTGGATTTACCGGTTTAGTGAACATGGGCTCGAGCGGGTAAGCTACGAAGAAACCGAACATTACCAAATCACCAAAGCGTTTCTCAACAATCCTGAGATGATGCTGCATGAACTTTTTCGAGATACTGATGCTGAGTAGGACACGTTGGATGCCGGCGGATATTATTTGTATAGGTTCCCAAATCATCAGAAATAACTCACGGTGAACGTCTTAATGGTAGCGAGTGTTTGGCCAGAACCTAGGTCTTCTGCTGCAGGTAGCCGCACACTGCAGCTTATTCAAGGTTTTTTAGACCAAGGCTACACAGTTAGCGTGGCTAGCGTAGCTAAACATACTGAGTACGAAGCTGACCTCGAGGCTTTGGGGGTGAGTACCCACACGATTGAACTTAATAGCTCGAGCTTCGACCACTTCATTACTAAACTACAACCAGATGTCGTCGTATTTGACCGCTTCATGACCGAAGAACAATTTTCGTGGCGGGTTGCTGAAGCTTTCCCGCACGCGCTGCATGTTCTCGATACCCAAGACCTCCACTTTTTGCGTGACGCACGCGGTAAAGCTGTACAGGGTAAAGCTGTACAAGCAAATCACAAAGACAAAACTGACCTTGACTTGCAAACTGACCTTGCTAAACGTGAAATAGCTGCGATTTATCGCGCTGACCTCAGTTTGATTATCTCAGCGTTTGAGTACCACTTATTGATAGAGGATTTCTCAGTCCCTGAGGCTATTTTGTACTATTTACCCTTTATGCTCGAGCCCCAAACTCAGCAAGCCAAAGTAGCACTACCCTCTTTTAACAAGAGGCGGCACTTCATCAGTATCGGCAACTTTTTACATGCCCCTAACTGGGATGCTGTGTTGCAGCTCAAAGAAAAAATTTGGCCGCGTATTCGTGGAGCATTACCTGATGCGGAGTTGCACGTTTACGGTGCGTATCCGCCACAGAAAGCCTTTGCGTTGCACAGTCCTAAAGATAGATTTTTGGTTAAAGGTAGAGTAAAAGATGCCAGCAAGGTATCTGGTGAGACTCGAGTCTTACTTGCCCCGCTACGTTTTGGCGCAGGCCTCAAAGGCAAACTTATAGATGCCATGCAGTGCGGGACGCCAAGTGTTACAAGCTCGGTTGGCGTTGAAGGAATCTCAGACAAAGAATGGGCTGGCTTTAAGGAAGATGATATAGCGGCATTTGTAAAAAGGGCTATCCAACTGTATACAGATGAGTCTCTGTGGACGCAAAAACAAACCGTAGGATTTGAACTACTCAGCCAGTTTGATAAAGCTAAGCACCTGCCCTTACTCTTACAACGCATTCAAGAAATCCATGATGATCTAGACGCGCACAGGTCGCAAAATTTCATCGGCAAAATGCTCCGGCATCACACACTGCAAAGCACCAAGTATATGTCACGTTGGATTGAGGCAAAGAACAAAACCATCTGAAAAATTACGTGATGCTCGAGTTACGAGCTGCCGCGTAATTCCAGTCATTAACATAAACCACGTGTACAGCTCTTGACCTTGAGCGCGCTTGGGGTATTAGAATCCAGTTTATGACTGAAGCTAATACCGAAATTGATGGACTTACCCCCTCACAAATGGCACAACAAGCCGATGTATCCATTGATACATTGCATTACTACGAGCGCGAGGGATTACTGCAGGCTATCAATCGCAATTCTAGTGGACACCGTCGCTATAGTACTGCTGATGTCGCTTGGGTAAAAGTTTTACGTTGCCTGCGCGAAACAGGCATGACGATGGAACAACTTAGGACCTATTGCCAACTGGGCGAGCAAGGTGATCATACGCAACCTGAACGATTGAACTTACTGCTGTGCCATCGCAATTAGGTAGTGCAAAAAATTGAAGTCATGCAGCAGTCCTTAGCCTTAGTGGATCACAAGATAAATTTCTATAGAGCTGCTCTCAACATAGAGGACAAGCAATGAGCTTTAGTAAAGGAACAACAGACCCATATGTACAACTAGGTGATAGTGGGCTATTTGTCTACCGAGTTGGACTGGGTTCCATGCAGTTTGGCTGGTCCACACCCGAGGCCACAGCACACGACATTATGGATGCCTATGTAGCTAGAGGCGGCAATTTTATTGATACAGCAGATTGTTACAGTGTTTGGTCAGCCCGACTCGGTGGTCCAGAAAATGCCGGTGGGGTTTCTGAAGAAATCATTGGCAATTGGCTGAAGCAACGAGGTAATCGCGAGGATATTGTGCTGGCAACAAAAGTACGTGCTGCCATGGGCGTGGAATTTTCTGACCATCGGGGTACTTTTCGCCAGCGTGAAGGTCTCTCTCGCCGTTGGATTATTCGTGCTTGTGAAGATAGCTTGCGACGCTTACAAACTGATTATATTGACTTGTATCAAGCTCACTTTATTGACCCGCTAGTGCCTATTGAAGAAACTCTATCTGCCTTTGATTATCTTGTGCAGCAGGGAATGGTGCGCTACATAGGGTGTTCCAATTACAGCGCTTGGCGCTTGACGCAGGAACTTTGGGCAGCTGATGTAGGTGGTACTGAAAAGTTTATTAGCTTGCAACCCGAATATAGTCTTAGCTCACCCGTACGCGCTAATTTTGAAGCTGAACTGGCAAGTCTGTGTAGCTTTTACAATATTGGGGTCATTCCCTACAGTCCACTTGCGGCGGGTTTACTGACTGGCAAATATCGCCGTAACCAGGCTCTACCAGAAGGTGCGCGTGCAGAAGAAAATGCCCAGAACCGCATCAGTGAGAAAAATTGGCAGATTATTGACAAGCTGATTGAGATTTCTGAACAAACCGACAGTACACCTGCACAACTAGCCGTCAACTGGGTACGCGCCAAGCCTTGGGTGAGCGCACCAATACTTGGTGCAAACACGCCGGAACAGTTGCTTGAAATCATGGATGGGTTAGATAAGGAATTAAGTAACGAACACTTAGCCGAGCTTGATGAGGTTAGTGATTTTGAGCGCTCTCGTACAACTTTAGAGCAATAGTGGAAGTTCTAAACTATGTAGGTGGTCAAGGCTGTGCTCGAGCTGCTGCTATAAAGCCCAACTCTGAGTAACTGAGATTGTTCGTCCGCAGTTTACAATGTCTTACGTGCCTTCAGTCAATATCAACTTCACCTACCACCCCGGAGAGTACGTAAGGGCACTTCGATATGTGCAAACTCGCAGGCTCGCGGTTCGACGTGATGTAGTTGTCGCAATCCTGACTATAATTACTGGCATCTATTTCTGGGTATCTAATGGGTTGACGATTTGGGCTGGACTTCTTTGTGGTGTGGCTTTTATTTTCCTGCTGCTGCTCACCTTTGTTGTATTTGTCACGCCTTACCTTGTTGAACGAAGCACGCCCAAACTACGCGAGCAGTATCAGCTTTCATTTTCAGATGAAGGTATTCATTTCAAGACCACCAGCATAGACGCGCATCTTGCTTGGTCTATCTATTCGGTATGGTGGGACGGACCAGATTACTTTTTCCTTTTCCATGGCAAGCGTGATGTGACTATTATTCCGTTTCGTGTGTTTTCTAATTCTGATGACATGACTAGCTTTCGTGAGCTTGCAACGCGCCAACTTGGAATGGCAGCTTTAGTCAAATGCTAGAAAGGGTCTTAGACTAAGTCGAACCTATCCCCGAACACGTTGTTCCTCCTAATTCATAGAGGTTAACTTACCCCCAATGGTAAATCTTGAACATTTATCTATTCTTACTCAAGGTGCAGACCTGTGGAATTTCTGGCGTAACGAGTCTGGCATCAAACATGCTGATTTAAGTGACGCAGATTTGTCTAACACTAATCTTGAGGGAGTGGATCTGACTGCGTGTGATTGTAGTGGTGCAAGCTTCAGTAGTGCTTTTTTAGTGTCGGCAATTTTGATCGAGGCTGATTTCAGTGCGAGTGATTTTAGCGGAGCAAACCTTACTAGTGCTTATCTGAACGAAGCAAATCTAATTGGAGCAAATTTAACCAGAGCTGTGCTCACCAGTACTAACTTTCACAGTGCAGATGTACGCTATGCGAAGTTTAGGTTTGCAACTGTTGCAGGTGTCTGTTACACCAATCTAGATCTCTCACTAACACATGGCCTAGATTCTTGTGTACATATCAGCCCCAGTCATATTGACCAGCAAACCCTAACAAAATCGGGAAAATTGCCACGTGTATTTCTCGAGGGAATTGGTTTGATGAAGTGGGAGATTGACAATAATAAGCTGAGTAAATCTCGACTGAAAAATCAATAGTATAATACACTTTACTGTCTTACCAGTTCCTAACTAAGCTCTGTAAAAGACGTCAACGCAAAATCTAGAAAGAAACTAAATTCGTTATACATTGTGACATCATCATCTTCTATAGCTTAGGGAAAACCTCTTGAAAAAAGCACTTATATCTCCTTGGGTCTTTAATGAAGCGCAAGACTTTGGTTGGTCTGACTCATCTACTATTGAAAACTACAACAATGTGGCCCGCGGCAATTCATCTGTTGAACGCCAACGACTTATTGACCTCGGTGTCTCAAAAGAGCATGTGCTAATGGATATTGGTTGTGGCACAGGTACGCTTGTTCTGGAAGCTGCCAAATTATGCAAGACCGTCATTGCACTGGATGTTGCAAAACCTATGCTGGACTACCTCAAAAACGATGCGTTGCAATTGGGCATTCACAACATTAACTACGTTAATCAAGGGTTTCTCAGCTATGAGCACGCTCAGGATCCTGTTGACTTTGTGGTGAGTCAACATACGTTCCATCATTTACCAGATTTTTGGAAAGTTCAGGCACTTCAAGGTGTCTATGATGTTTTAAAACCCGGTGGCGTTTTACTGCTTCATGACGTCCTATTTTCGTTTGAGCCACAAGAAGCCGAGGTTGCGCTTGAAAACTGGATGACCAATGTCTCCGTCACCGACGGCGATGGTTTTCCTAAGTCTTTTTTTGAGCAACAGGTTCGAGAAGAGTACTACACCTACACATGGTTATTTGAAGCTATGCTTGAAAAAGTTGGGTTCAAAATTATGGATATAGATTACGGTAACTATGCTGCTCATGGTGGGTATCTTTGCGTTAAACCGAGTGAAACTTGTGTGGTGTCAAGTTGACCATTTTTAGAGGTTTATGCGCCTAGCTCTAATTCCTGACATACACGGCAACTCTCATGCCCTTGATGCTGTCTTACGAGATATTGAACATCAAGGTGATGTTGATGGATATGTTTTTACAGGCGATTACTGCGCGCTTGGTCATGATCCTGCTGGTGTGCTCGAGCAAATCATGAAGTTGCTAAACACAACCTTTATTCGCGGCAATATGGACCGGTACACGGTCAACGCAGAAGATCAACGACCTCAGCCTACCGAAGCTCAGGCGAATCCGTCACTTGTTCAATTAACCGTCAACGTAGCACGAAGTATGAGCTGGACACTGGGTGCCGTTAGCGCTTTAGGTTACTACACGTGGATGTGCAATTTACCTTTGGAGTACAGGTTGATGCTGCCTGACGGTACACGCGTTCTTTTTGTTCATGCTGCTCCTGGTACAGATGATGGCCTCGGCATTCGGCGTGACCAAAGTGATGAAGAATTAGAAGTCATCTTAAAAGGCTGTGACGCTGATTTGGTGATTACAGGACATACCCATATTCCACTGGATAGAACTGTCAAAGGTATAAGAGTTGTGAACTTGGGAAGCCTCGCTAACCCTCACATGCCTGACCTTAGAGCTTGGTACGCGTTGTTAACTGCAGATGAGCAGTCGTATAGTGTCGAGCAACGTCAGGTTGAATACGATGTGGAGGCACTTTTAAAAGCTATTAGAGCGTCGTCTCATCCAACGCCTGAATTTGTCGCTAGCTTCTATCAGCTCAAGCAACTTTCAAATATCTTTGCTGACGAGCAAATGGTCAAAGATCGCTACAAGCATGACGGTGTTGATAACACATCGTAAGTACACAAAGGTATCAAGCTATAAAGTATTGTTAACAACAGCTCATGAAAGCAGTCATCTACACACACTACGGCCCTCCCAGAGTTTTGCACCTCACAGACATCCCTAAACCTACCCCGCGCAACAGTGAAGTGCTCGTCAAGGTTCGTGCAACTACCGTAACCATCGGCAATACGATTATACGGAGTATGAACTTGCCCGTGTCTGGTGTACAAAAACTGCTGGCACGGCTCTACTTGGGCATCCACAAACCCAAACAGCAAATCTTGGGTATGGAACTTGTGGGTGACATTGAAGCTGTTGGCAGTAATGTGACGCGCTTTAAGCCCGGTAATGCCGTGTTTGCCTCCCTAAATATGTTGCTGCTTTTGAGCTTGCGGCCTTACACTTGAGCACTATGATCAAACAACTTGCTCATGTGTGTATCCACGCTGCAGATTTGGCAGCTACAGAAAAATTTTATGTTGAGGTGCTTGGCCTAGAACGTGGATTTACCTTCATGAAAGCTGGCGCTGAAGTTGGCTTTTACATCAAACTAGGGGCGTCCACCTTTATTGAAGTGTTTCAAGGTAATCCTTCTGATGAAGGCTCAATTAAACACTTTGCAATTGAGGTTGATGACATCGATGCTGTCATCGAAAGGCTCAGATCACATGGCTGTGAAGCAACCGATAAAAAGCTGGGAATTGATCGTTCATGGCAGTCATGGACACAAGACCCTAATGGCATCAGAATTGAATTCCATCAGTACACGCCGGATAGTTTGCAGTTGAACGGTGGTATTGGTGAAGTCAATTGGTAAAATACCAGTATGTTGGAATAAGATTGAATTCCATCAATACACGCCGGATAGTTTGCAGTTGAACGGTGGCATTGGTGAAGTCAATTGGTAAAAATACCAGTATGTTGGAATAAGGGTGACTGTTTAGTTAAGTGAGTGCTTAGTTGAGCCTTGCCGTGTTTGTACTATGCTCACCTACATTGGTTGCTGTTCTACACCTGCTAAGTGGGTTAATTCGTTGACAAATTAGCTGAAAAAGTATCAGTATGGTTGAAAACGATTTCAAGACTTCTCTAGCGGTACACGAATGTATATGAACGATAAATCCTTGCTAATTTTAGAGATCGTACTATTCTCGGCCGATTTTTGAAGGAATAAGCCTGTGTAGCTCTGAGTATCAACAAGATAACACCCACACAGAAAAAGATACAGATCGTCGCAAAAATGAAATAGATACATCAGAGTTTGCGCAATTTTGAATTAAAATGCCTTGAATACCTACTTAACTATCACGCTGAGTCAAAGAGTTATCTATCATCAGTAACATCATTTAAGGTCACGCCACTTATGTGTGCTCTGTATAGCACAGCATATTGAGCCAAAAACAGCTTGGTATCTCGGCATCAAAAACTTGACATCAAACGCTGGTGATGTTATTTTTGCTGAAATCGTTTTCACAAAGAGTTTTCTTGATAGCAACCTTTGGGGAGTAGTATGTTCTTGCTACTTCGTCAAGAATGCTGAGTGGCACTACTTTAGTCAATAGTGAAGCTAAAAATGTGCTTTTTGAGTTGCGGATAGTTTTGTTTTGATTGTGCTGAGTAAAATCCTTTTGGATTTCATTTGACTGTCAAGAATTTACTATGGTGCTATTTGTTGAAAACGATTTCATTAGGAGTTTTCTGTTAATGGCAACCATTAGAGAAGTAGCACGTCACGCCAATGTGTCACCCTCGACTGTGTCAAGGGTACTTAACGGCACTGCTGCGGTGAACAATGAAACCAAGCAGCGTGTTCTTCATGTCATTCAAGAACTCAATTATCAGCCCAACCAGTTTGCTCGAGGGCTTGTCACGAACCGCTCAGGTGGTATTGGTGTTGTGGTCAACAAAATCACAAGTCCTTACTACGGCGGCATGCTCGAGGGCATTGAGGCGGTTGTGCAGGAACACGACATGCATCTCATTGTTTCTAGTGGTCACTCCGATGCCCTTCAAGAAAAAAAGGCAGTTGAGTATCTAAAACAACAACATGCAGATGCACTCATCATCCATCTAGAAGCTACTTCAGATTATGAACTTTTGGAATGGCTCGAGCATAAAGATTTTCAAGGTATGCCTGTCATTTTACTAGGTCGTTACGTTGCCGAATTGCGTGACCAATGTATTCATCTTGACAATGAACAAGGTGGTTACTTAGCTACGAAGCATCTTATTGACTGTGGTCATGTCAAGATAGCCCACATTTCTGGTCCTTTAAGAATGAAAGATAGTCGCGACCGTCTACAAGGCTACAGGCGTGCTTTAGAGACATCTGGCCTAAGTTTTGATGAAGATTATGTCATTGAAGGTCAGTTTTCTGCTGAAAGTGGTCAAGCAGCCATGAAACGGTTACTGGATA
>JBCCBI010000080.1:0-15703 GCA_039034155.1 Deinococcota bacterium
GAAAAGCCTCTTTAGCTGAAAAACGCGCGGCCAAACTGGGTAAGGGGTTTTTCTTTTTGAGGCAATAGCTAATTTCTGCTTCAGTAAAATGGCGCTCTAAAAATCTGTCTTTGTGACTGTTCCAGACTTTTTCAATGCGGTCAAGTTCAATAACGTCGAGGCCGACAGCAACGACCATCGTTGCCCTCCTTTAAGCGTGAAGATATGCGTGATGGATTCATAAAATTAGGGTATAAGATGGTGTCAAAGCAATCATCAACTCCAAGTTTCACGCGGTTCAAGCTCGAGCACACCGCCCTCACTTGCTAAATACGCTAACTTAGCCATCCCTAAAAATAGCCCATGTTCAACAACGCCAGGAATAGCTGTAATTATGGGCGCAAGTTCGTGTGGCTGCCACGACTGCCAACGGCAATCTAGGATGATGTTTTGGTTGTCGGTGATAAATGGCTCACCGTCAACTTCTCGCAGGGTGATGGTCGCACCGAGATGCTCGAGCTCACGCGTCACAACAGTCTGCGCCAGCGGAATAACCTCAATTGGTAGAGGCGCTTTTTCGCCCAACTTAGTGACTTTTTTACTGTCATCTGCAATGAGAATGAGTAAGTCAACACGCGCTTCCACAATTTTTTCGCGGGTTAGTGCGCCGCCTAAACCCTTAATGGCATCTAGCTGCGGCGTCAGTTCGTCCATGCCGTCAATAGCTAGGTCGAGCCCACCTTCAAACGGCATCATGGGAATGCCAAGCGCGCGTGCTTGGGCGTCACTTGCGTTGGACGTGGCCACAGCTTGAATCCCGGCTAGCTCACCCTTTTGAAAGCGCTCGCCAATAGCATCAATAGCGTGTTTAGCCGTGCTGCCACTACCTAGCCCAAGTCTCATGCCAGGTTGCACGTGGCGGGCAGCCTTTTCTGCGGCTGCCCGTTTGAGGTCGTCTGTCTTCACTTGTTCACTAGCCTGCTTGTAAACTGGTGAGTTTATTAGCAACGTCACTCACGTGATCTTTGGGTTTGACCTTGTACATTGCCTCGGCAATATTTCCCTCTGGATCGATGATAAACGTTGAGCGAATTATACCCATGTAGGTTTTGCCGTACATTTTCTTTTCGCCGTAGGCACCATAGTCCGTGGCAATTTTGCCACCTTCATCACTTAGCAAAGGGAACGGTAAGCTGAACTTATCTTTAAATTTATCATGGGAGTTTAAGTCATCTGCAGAGACACCCAGCACTTTAGCATTGAGGCCAGGAAGCGCATCCCGAAAATCGCAGGCTTCCGTGGTACAACCGGGGGTGTCGTCCCGGGGGTAAAAGTACAACACAACCCAGTCACCTTTGAGAGTCTCGAGCGAGATTTCACCTTGAGTAGATGGGAGCATAAACGTCGGCGCTTGATCACCTGTTTTGAGTTCCATGTCGTCAGTTTATCGTGAAATACCTATTGACATAGCGGTGCTGCTTGCGGTGAAGGTATGACAGACAAACGTAGGTTAATATGAATCGGTATGAGTACAAATTCAGTAGGATGGACGCTGTGCCAGCATCATCTGCAAATGCATCACCATTTAAACAACCCCACAATGAGCAACCCCGTATTGTCTTAGCCAGTCGCTCACCGCGCAGGCAAGCACTCCTAAATGGCTTAGGGTTCACCTTTGAGGTGCAACCTGCTGATATTGATGAAACCCCTCAACCGCACGAGCAAGCCTACGATTTGGTAACGCGCTTATCGGCCAGCAAGGCAAGGGCCATTGCCCAACACCATCCTGATGCATTGATTATTGCTGCTGACACAACCGTAGTTCTCGGCGAACAGTTTTTAGAAAAACCGCGCGACCTAGCCCAAAAGCGTGAGTTTATTAGCTTGCTTGCTGGCAAACCTCACACGGTACTCACAGGTCATGCAGTTGCCTATGGCGAGACCCTCGAGCAACGCACTACCTCCACCCAAGTCTATGTACGCGATCTTGGCGAACAAGAAATTGACTGGTATGTAAGTACAGGTGAAGGCCTCGACAAAGCTGGTGGCTATGCCATTCAAGGTCACGGTGCCGCACTTGTTGACCGTATTGAAGGCTGCTATTTCAATGTTGTTGGCATGAGCGTGGCGACCGTGTTTGAGCTTTGCCAGAACTTGGGTGTGCCGCTTGTCTGACCTTCTAAAAGCCTGGTATTTGTTTATTGTGTTGGGTCTTGTGACGTTTGTGCTGAGTAGTCTTGTGGGCAGTTTGCCCTATCCACTCACCAGTGCAATTGCCACACCCAACATACTTCTTTACAGGGCTAGTAGTAACTTGCGACAAGTCGCCAGTAACTTACACCAGCGCCGTGACTTTGAAGAAGAAATCACCGAGCTGAGGCAACAAGTTGCTGAATTAGAAGCAACAAATCGGCAGCTCGAGATCAACCTCGAGCGCTACGAGCAAGCGCTCAATGTACGCGTGTTTCAAGCACCTGGCGTGGTAAATACAGCCCCAGTTATTGGCGTAGACCCTAGCCCGCTTGTTGCCGCGATCACCTTGGGTAAAGGCGGCAACGAAGACTTGCGCCCGTTTATGCCTGTAACGTCTCCTGCTGGACTGGTAGGGATTGTTACAGATGTTGTCGACCGCAGTGCCAACGTGCGGCTCATTACCGACCCGGAATCACGGGTGGGTGTAACTGTCGAAGGCCGCGGCGGCCAGGGCATTGCCATAGGTGAAGTTGGCGGGCTGGTGCGGGTGATTGACTACTTTGTTGATGAACCTTTAGAGGTAGGCGACCAAGTTGAGACCAGTAGCCGCGGGGGGCTTTTTCCCAGAGGTATTTTAGTCGGTGAGATTATCCGCGTAGACCCCCAAGACCCCAACAGTTTGCGGCAAGAATTTTTGGTACGCCCGGCGGTAGAAGTGCAGAACTTGCTCGAGGTTGCCTTAATTGAACCCATTTAAAAAGAGACAAATTTTTAAACTCAAATATTGATTACATAACCTACACAGTTAAGGTCATACTCTCAATATCTTTCGGCGTTGTGGTCAGCACTTCTGGCGGATCACTGACAATCACGGTGTCATCGTGCCGAAAGCCACCTACCCCATAAATGTAAATTCCTGGTTCGATAGTGTAAACCTCATTTTTGTGTAACGGACGATGATTAAACGCAATATCTGCCGGCCGGTCGTGCCCGCGCAAACCAATGCCGTGCCCAGTACGGTGGCGCAGGTTGTCCGCAAAACCACCCGCTTCAATGACAGTTTGGGCAGCAGCATCTACCGCAGACAGTGGATTGCCCGGCACGCAGGCTGCTACCGCTGCTGCTTGTGCTGCTTGCACACACTCAAACGCGCGTTTTTGCGTTTCACTGCAATGCCCCACAAAATAAGTGCGCTCGTTTTCAATATTGTAGTGGTTTAAGCGTCCCAAAATAATGTTCACAATGCCGTGCCCCGCTTCAATTACGGCAGACGACCCTGCGCCAGTCCCGTGCGGTGAGGCTGAATCTGGTCCGGTTAAGCTAAAACAGCGTACGTGGAGGTCGCAGCCAGGAAAGCGTTTGGCACCTTCGCGGGTCATCTCGAGCACGGTTTGCGCGTCCACCTCAGCCATAAATTTGCCGGGTTTAACTAAATCCCGAAACACCTCTTGCCCGTAGTTGGCTAGGCTGCAGGCTTGACGCATGAGCTCGAGCTCATCAGGGTGTTTGACTGCTCTAAGCTCATGCAGTATTTCTGTAGTGTGCCATGTCAGTGATGGTGAGGCACCTGCCAAGGCACCTGCTGGCAGGTCACTAGCAATATCACCTTTATCTAGGCCGTGTTCTTTAAGTTTGCTAGCTACAAGTTGCGGCCACTGCGGGGTTGTCCAGGTGCGCCGAGTGGTTGAGGGCCGTTCAAAGTAAAACGTGATGTCATCAATATAGATTGTGCCGCGCTCTTGGGCCATCTTGACATGGTGAGTCGAAAGTTCGTGCAAAATCATGAACGGCTCACCGGAAGCTGGAATGACGGTTGCTACTGGGCGTTCCCACGGTTCAACGTCTAAATACCAACCAGAAACATAGCAGGTATTGTTAGTCTCCAAAACAACAAGCGCGTTATAATTATGCGTTTTGAGCCAACTTTGTATCTTTTTCCAGCGTTCTTCAACAACCTGACGTTTGATAAACTGTGCCATGAAAGATGTCCTCTTTTCGGTGAAGTAACCTAATTATAACTTGGAATGACAATAATTCTCAGCAGGTGGAGCTATAAGCTGCCCACAAAATATCTCCAATTGATCAACGTAGATAACTTTGATGCTCGAGTCCTCTTTTTGTATACTCTTAACAAAAGGCTTAAAAGCATACAGTGAGTGTGATGTCTTGAGCCATTGAGAGTCTTGAACCTCAGCTGATATGAGCAAGTGCTTACTACCTGTTTCCGTCCACGTCATGTTTATCAAAAATGGTGAGATATTACTTGCTCGACGTACAAATACAGGGTTTGAAGATGCTAACTACGGCTTGATTGGAGGGCACTTAGCTGGTCACGAAACAGTTAAACAAGCGGCGATGCGCGAGTGTCACGAAGAAATTGGCGTTAGCATTGCAGCAGTAGACCTCGACGTTATTGGAGTAGAACATTATGTGTCACCCACAGGCGAAGGGATCGATTTTTACTGTAAAGCGAACCGCTGGCAAGGTGAGCCATATGCTCGAGCTGAATGTGACAACATCACTTGGTTTAAGCTGGACAACTTACCAAAAACAATGATCCCTTTTATGCGTGACGCGATAGCCCGTTATCTATCTGAGCAATCTTGGTTTAGTGGATTTGAGGGCAACGACTTTAAAGAAGACTCAACATCGAGCTATCAAAACACCAACCTTTTGGAAAACACGCAAGATTAGGTACAATCACCCTAGAAGCAACAAAGCAGCAACAAGAAAGGATTCACATGAAGCAACACAGGCAGCTTGTCATCAGTCTCATCACCGGACTGATGTTTGTTACCGGGCTATCATTTGCCCAACAAGACACAGTTACCATTGGCATTGGGGCGGAACCGCTAACGCTACTTGGCTCGCAGGCGGTCGACTGGACCACCGCTGCGCAAATTGAAAACGTGTATGACACCCTGCTAAGACGTGATCCAGAAACATTAGAGACTATCCCGTGGCTCGCTACCAGCTACACAGTTGTTGATGACAACACGTTCGAACTCACCCTGCGTGAAGATGTAACGTTTCACAACGGCGAACCCTTTGACGCTGAGGCAGTCAAGTTCACCTTTGACTACGTGCTGAATCCAGATAATGGCAGCATGTGGGAACCACGTTTTAACCGCATTTCCGAAGTTGAAATCATCGACGACTTTACGGTCCGCATTCTCACCTCAGAACCTTTTCCGGTACTCCTCGACAACCTCGCCGGCACCGATATTATGATTCTTGCACCCGACTACGTTGCTGAGGTTGGTATTGAAGAAGCTAGCCGCGCGCCGGTTGGCACGGGACCCTACCGTTTTGTGGAATGGGTGCGTGGTGAGTCGCTGTCACTGACCCGCAACGATGATTACTGGGCTGGCGCTGCCGCGATTGAAAATGTAGAATTCCGGGTCATTCCCGAGTTTGGTAGCCGCCTTTCAGCGCTCCTAGCTGGCGAGATTGACATCATGAAAGATGTGCCGCCGCAAGTGGTTGAAACCGTCAACAATGCACCCGATACCGAGGTTCGCTCGACGGTGTCTGCGCGTATCAACTATCTGGCATTCCAAACGCTTATTGATAGCCCCGTGCAAGATGTACGCGTGCGTGAAGCGCTTACCTACGCGATTGACGTTGATGAGCTTATCGCTTCCGTTCACCGTGGTGAAGCCACCAAGATTTGCTCCTACACCTCGAGAACCGACCCTTCTTACAACAATGACATCCCCTGCTTGTCACCCGATTTGGAGCGCGCCCGCGAGCTTTTAGCTGAGGCTGGCTACGCTCCCGAAGACCTCACCTTGCAACTGGATACGCCGTCTGGTCGTTATCCGCTCGACCGCGAGGTATCTGTAGCTATTGCAGCGCAGTTAGAGCGTCTTGGAGTGAACGTCGAAGTCCAAGTGAACGAATGGCGCGCCCACCTAGATGCCATTGTGAACCGCCAAACGGGCGATATGTTCTTTTTAGGCTGGGGGGCCATCCTCGAGCCTGTAGGCACCATCCCCCAACTGTTCCGCGACAGCCAAAGTTACGCTAGTTTTGGCACCCCCGACATCACCGAGGCCATCGACACCGCCATCGGCGTGGTGCAACCCGACGAGCGCTTTGCAGCGTTCAGCGACGTGCAAGCCATGCTCGCTGAAGAATCCCCCTGGATGCCCCTGTGGCAACAACACGACTTGTACGGCGTAGCAACCTGGCTTGACTGGGCACCACGGGCAGATGAAAAACTGTGGATGTGGGAAGCCGGTATTGCTGAGTAGCCTTACGAATTTGAGTTGATGACATCATCTATCTGATGTGGCGTCATCATCGATGATGTAATGAATGATGATGCAAATGTTAGCCAAGACAGACGCAAGAGTAAACTTATGTCCTCAAAGTTAGCGATGTGAGGTTACTCCTGCGTCATCATTGAGCCCATCAATTGCAACAAATAGCTTGTCAATAGACATGTCATCCAAAATTAGACCAACTTAAATTGATGCATTCTCACTACAATGATGATGTAGCTCGAGCCCAGCCTATACCTAACTCATTTACCAAAATAATTTCACACTAAACACGCAACATTTACAGCTTAACTAACACAAAACTTTACTTATGTTCCGATTTTTTGTCTCGAGACTCATGCAAGCCCTGCTCGCCATTTTTGTGGCGGTGTCGGTTGTGTTTGTGCTGACCCGAGTTACCGGCGACCCCGTTTTACTCTTTTTACCGCAAGATGTTGCGCCTAGAGATATTGAAGAATTTCGTCAACGTTTGGGGTTTGACCGACCTGTGTACGAACAGTATCTACGCTTTTTATGGGATGCCGTCCAAGGCGACTTTGGCATGTCCCTGCGGTTCCGGGAACCTGCTTTTAACCTAGTGCTGGCACGCGTTCCCAACACCTTACGCCTAGGTTTGTGCGCGCTTATTGTCACCGCACTACTTAGTATTCCACTAGGTATTGTCGCAGCTGTTCACCGAGGCAAATTTATTGACAGATTGGTAATTACCATTGTCTCAATTGGGCAAGCCGTGCCGGGGTTTTGGTTGGGGCTTATTTTGATCTGGGTGTTTTCGGTTCGCTTGGGCTGGCTACCGACTAGCGGACGCGGCGAAGGGGCGGAGGCCTGGAAGCACTACATTTTGCCCACACTGACGCTTACGGCGTTTAGTGCCTCGAGAATTGCCCGCGTTACCCGCACATCTATTTTGGAAGTGTTGCGCCTCGACTACATTCGCACAGCGAACTCCAAAGGACTTACACCAGCAAAAGTGCTCTCTAAGCACGTCCTCAAAAATGCGTCGATTCCCATCATCACCGTGTTTGGATTGGATGCTGGCGCGCTACTTGGGGGCGCAGTCGTCGCCGAAACCATTTTTGCCTGGCCGGGCATGGGGCGCTACTTGGTGGACGCCTTACTAGCGAGAGATTTCCCCATTGTGATTGTTGGTGTGTTACTCACGAGCGCGCTCTACCTAAGCATCAATTTAATTGTGGATGTCGCCTATGCTTGGCTTGACCCACGGATTAAGGTTGCTTAGTGAGTACGTCAGCCTCGCCCCAAGCTACCTCACCTCAAGCTCGTTCACGCCGCCGCATCAAGTTACGCGCGTCTGACGTTACTGGCATTGCTGGCTTAGTTGTGATTTGTTTGCTGGTACTTGCTGCTATCTTTGCACCCCAACTCACTAACTTTGACCCCGAACTGGTGGACTTTAATAAGTTTTTACAACCGCCGGGGACAGACGGACATATTTTAGGCACCGATACGCTAGGGCGGGACGTGCTAACGCGTATTGTGTTTGGCTCGAGAATCACCCTTATCGTAGGATTTTTGAGCGTGGTGTTTTCGGGGTTATTTGGGTGTACATTGGGACTCGTCGCAGGCTACTTCGGTGGCTGGCTAGATGTCCTCATAACCCGAATTACGGACATTCAACTGTCGTTCCCGTTTATTTTGCTGGCGCTGACTATAGGTGCGCTCTTTGGGGACGGTCTCTGGAACGTGACACTGAGTCTAGCCATTGCGGGTTGGCCAGTTTATGTACGGGTTGTGCGCGGGGGCGTACTAAGCATTAAAGAGCGTGACTTTACGACGGCGGCTCGAGGTCTTGGTTCGGGTAGTGGTCGCATTTTACTGCGGCACATTTTGCCGAATATTGTTGGCTCAATTGTGGTAGTGGCGACCCTGCAGGTGTCTCAATTTGTCATTGCCGAAGCCACTGTGTCATTTTTGGGCTTTGGCGTGCAACCGCCCACCCCTGCGTGGGGAACCATGCTCAGTGAAGGGCGTACCTATTTGTATGTGGCGTGGTGGGTGACGGTGTTTCCGGGAGTGGCGCTGGTGTTAACTGCGCTCAGCATGAATTTAATTGGGGACTGGTTGCGCGATAGACTCGATCCCACCTTGCAAAATTAAGATTGGCAGAATTAGAGGATAGTGATTCGTCCTTCGGCTGATGTCGTCGTGATATTACTAGGTGTCTAGGTATAATCTTCTCATCCACTTGTCGTGATACGACCTTACAAGCTATGACTACGAGTTATGACCAAGCTCACTAGGTTATAACTTTGATGGCATAAACCTGATGTCGATAGCACCTGTACCGGAGAGATTATGTCTGTTTCAGAAGCTACCCGTGAAACGTTACAAGAGCAGCTCGAGTTCATCTACGGCAATCACCAAGTACTAGCAGACCTCATTAACCTAATTGAAACCACGCAGCAACAGCATCCTAAATTAAGTGATGTGCAAGCTGGAATGACTGCGAATGATGTTGTACTCATCAGCTACGGTGACAGCCTCAACCGAAACGGCGAAGCACCTCTTAACACACTCCATGCGTTTGTGCGCGACAGGTTGCAAGATGCGGTTAATATCGTCCACTTATTGCCCTTTTTTCCTTATACTTCAGATGATGGGTTTAGCGTGGTGGACTACCTCGAGGTTGACCCTGCAATAGGCACCTGGCAAGACATCAGCAAGTTTGCAGCTGACACAGACCTTATGTTTGATGCCGTCATCAACCACGTCTCAGCGGCAAGTCACTATGTGCAAGGCTATTTGGCAGACGATCCCAACTTTGCCGAGTTTTGTATTGATGTTGACCCCACCGCAGACACCAGCATGATTGTGCGCCCGCGGACGACACCATTGCTCACATCATTTGAAAGTGAGAGCGGCACACGTCACTTGTGGACAACGTTTAGTGCTGATCAGGTAGATTTGAACTATGAAAACCCCAAGGTCTTGCTCGAGGTTGTGAGGGTGCTGCTCGAGTACGCCGCTTATGGTGCGCGCATCATCCGGCTAGACGCGGTAACTTACCTGTGGAAAGAGCTTGGTCACCCTAGCGTGCATCACCCTAAAACCCACGCTATCTTGCAGCTTGCTCGCACTGTGCTAGAAGCAGCCGCGCCGGGCGTCTTAGTCCTCACCGAAACCAACGTGCCTCATGCTGAAAACATCAGCTACTTTGGTGATGGCACAAATGAAGCCCACATGGTTTACAACTTTGCACTGCCGCCGCTCGTGTTGCACACCTTAGTCACAGGCAACGCAGAGGTGTTGACAGCTTGGGCGAGTGACCTACAGACCTCAGACCAGACCTGCTTTTTTAACTTTTTGTCATCCCATGATGGCATCGGCGTACGCCCGGTAGAAGGGTTACTATCCTCAGCAGAGGTTCAAAATTTGGTTGATACCGTTTTAGCTCACGGCGGACACGTGTCGTTCAAAACCAACAGTGATGGCAGCACCAGCCCGTACGAACTCAACATCACTTATTTTGATGCGCTCAATAATCCCAAAAGTGAGGTGCTTTTAGCCGAACAAGTTGCCCGTTTTTGTGTTGCTCACGCAATTATGATGAGCCTCGCCGGAATGCCAGCGATTTACATTCACAGCTTGTTAGGCTCGCGCAGTGATCATGTAGGTGTAGAAGCTACCGGGCGTTACCGCAGTATTAACCGTGAAAAATTATCAGTTGATGCTGTCTTAAACGAGCTAGATGATATCTCGAGTTTGCGCAGTCAAGTACTTACCAGCCTCAGCACGCTACTTAAGATACGACGTGAACATCCTACATTTCACCCACAGGCAGTCCAGCAGATTTTGGCTATTTCACCGCAAGTTTTTGCGCTCGTGCGTGGACAAGGAGATAGGCAAGTCGTGTGTTTGCACAACATCAGCTCGCAGCAAGTCAGCGTTTCATGGAAAGCACTCAATTTAGAGCCCACTCACGTTCATAACCTTCTAGGTGAGGTTCATCAAATTGATGACGACCTTTTGCTCAAACCTTATGACGTGTGTTGGCTCTCCACAAACCCCACACCATAAACTATCGATCTGTGTCAGCTAGATCGCTAAGCTATATAAAGCTTACAAACTCATCTAATGTTTTCTTGTCAGTTGCATGAACAGGAACTTGGGCGTCCTCTGCTGGGTAACCCACAACCAAATTGATGTAAGCCCGTTCGTTGGCTGGGCGTTCTAAAATCTCAGCTAAAAAGCCCATAGGACTTGGCGTGTGGGTGAGGCAGGCAAGTCCTGCGTTGTGCAGGGCAGTAATTAAAAAGCCGGTGGCAATCCCGACCGATTCAGGCACATAGTAGTGTTTACGTTTGTCGCCATTCTCAGTTAATCCGTAAGCTTGGGCAAAAATCACAATAAGGCAACCAGCACGGTCAATGAATGACTTGTCGGCATCTGTTCCTAGGGGGGCAAGCGCGTCCAGCCATTCTTCGGAGGCACGCCGTTCGTAAAACTCGCGTTCTTCGGCTTCAGCGGCGAGGCGAATTTTGTGTTTAACGTCTTTGTTGGTTACAACAGCAAAGTGCCACGGTTGTTGGTTGGCACCACTGGGTGCGCGACCAGCAGTAGCTAAACAGGTTTTGATGACGTCTAGTGGAACGGGTTTATCGGCAAAATCTCGAGTACTGTGGCGGGTTATCATGAGATCAAAAAGTTGTGTTGCTCGCTGACTCATGTCCGCTTCTGAATAGGTGGCAAGCTCGAGTGGGACAGAGTTAATGTCTAGCATAGGTGCTCCTCGTAAATGATCTTAACGTGACTATTCAAAACGCTCGAGCACTACCCTAAACCCAACCAACATATTTAGTAAATGCTATACACTGAATTATATGGCAATGCTAGCTACAAAAACCAAGCTATTTTTACTGTCTATAGCTGCCCGCGCATTCATTAACCTGATGTTTGTTCTGGGTGTGTTGGTATGGCGCTGGAACCTTCTGTCATTGGCTGTTTATTGCTATTAGAAGTACTACTACTTGCGCTCATAGGCTCTATGGAAGCTGCAACAGATGAACGTGAAGAAACATTAGCTAAGAAAATTACAGCATTTTGGACGATGCTGTTGATGGGTACGTTAAGAAGTGTTGCATTCTACCTCACCTTGTTCTATTTCCTTTTTACGTACACGTTAGAAACCGTTCATGGTATCACTGATATTACTTTTGAAAGTGGCAATGTTTATGATGTTGAGCAGCACCTAGTGTTGTGGCAGAACATTGCGAATTACGCTGTCACACGTGGGTTGTGGGTGACGCTCTTAGGGTTAGTGCTTGGGTATGCACTGCTGATACACACGCGCCAATTACTCATTCCCAAAGTTAAATTCCCGCAGTATGTCACCAACAGTATTGCAACAGCCTCAACAATTCTTATCTGCCTCGTGGCGGTTATAGTTAGGCAAACGCAGGCGCATGATATTTCTATGCAAGATTTGTTATTGGCATTGGTTGGCGTCAAATTTGTTTTAGAGACGCTCGAGTACTATGTTCGTTTTGTTATTCCAAGCCGCGTGCTGTAACAGAAATCATATAACGCTAGTGTCCCTTAAATGAACAGCAAGCGTGAGAATGCGTCCAAAATCGCATGAGAAATGTGCTATCATCTTTTAAGTAAGGTGTCAATTTTGGGAAATGCAACATCTACTTTTTGTGTTGTGGCAAGTCGTGTTGACAATTTGCGTTCAAGTCTAGCTGCTTATAGGGTCGCCTGAATAATTTACACTCGAGCCAGCATGATTTGTATCAACATAAGTACCTCCTATCTGGAAACTGCCGTTTTCAGATAGCGGTTAGCGGTTAAGGATGGGCGCTGCTGAGTTTGATAAATGCAACTTTTCAACTTGGAGGTACTTAATTCGTAACAGGCAGTGCGTACTAAAAAAGTGTTGCACATCAACAAAACATATATCAATCTTATCAGGGTCAACGTAATCAAAATACTATTAAGATGAAGCAACCACAGCCTTCCAACAACCACGGGCAACCTCCTCGTCAATATAGGCGCACTTATCAAAGTCAGTTGCGCCAACTTAATCATGCCCGGCTGCGGTGGTATTTACCCGACTGGTATACTGCCGCCGTTACGGAAATTCATGCACACGAGCTAACTGAGCAGGGTATTCAAGCTGTTATGGTTGATCTTGATGATACGTTGCTGGGTCGCCATGAGGCAACTTTACAAATAGAGGTTATCCGTTGGGTAGCTAGCTTGCGAGCAGCTGGCTTGAAAGTGCTCATTTTAAGTAATGGGACACCACAACGTGTAAAAGCAGCTAAAGCACGTTTGGGAATTGATGGGTTTGCGCTGGTAGGTAAGCCCTGGCGAGTTGCTTACCAACGCGGGCTTAGGCAACTGAGCAGCACGCCGCGTACTACCGTGATGATTGGTGACCAACTGTTTACAGATATTCTTGGTGCAAATCTGATGAAGATCAACTCTATTTTAGTGCGGCCACTTTCAAAAGGTTCATGGCACACTCAACTACTTAGACATATTGAAAAGCTTGTTTTACAATGGTAACTGTAACAATGATGATCACAAAATTTACGATTAAGTTAACACTCAAAAGCAACCATCATCTTGGAGGGTCAGTATGACGGTTCTATCTATTGGCGACAAACGCTTAGGTGCAGTTTTGCTCGACAGCGGCTACATTAGTGATGAAAATTTACAGCGGGCTATTGGCCGTCACGGTGAAGTAGGTGGGCGCTTAGCAGACATTTTAGTCTCGTTAGGTGTTATTTCTGAGCAGCGCATTGCCCGTGCAATTGAAGAAACCATTGGCATTCCCACCGTAAATTTGCCCCGCACCGAAATTATGGGGGATGCTATTGCCAAAGTGCCCGCTGACCTAGCCCAAGAAATTGGCGCAATTCCTTTTAAGCTCGAGGATGACGTCTTGCGTGTTGCCTTTAGCGACCCCTTGGACGCACTTTCGATTGAAGAAATCGAAGACGAGTCCGACTGCATGGTTGAACCTTACAAAGCGCTTAGCAATGAAATTCAATGGGCGCTTGCCACATTTTATCCAGAACTGGGACTTGCCCCACCCCAAGAAATTACAGTTGACGTCTCTAAACGCCTTGGAAATTTGGCGTTTAAGCGCGGCTTAATTACCCAAGCTCAGTTTGATGAAGCCCTGCTTCAGCAGCAACAAACGGGTATTTTACTGGGCCGGGCGCTTATTGAAAAAGGCATTATCAACGAAGCGCAGCTGTCAGAACTTTTAGCTGAGCAAGCGGGTATTCCCTTTGTAAACACGTTGGACAGTGTAAACGACAATGATATTGAAAAGCTCACTGGTACGTTACTTCGGATTGACGCTGTGCAATACGAAGCCGTGCCCTACCAGTTCAAGAGTGGCAACGTGGTGGTAGCACTTGCTGACCCCAACCGCATGCGTGATATTGAGGCGATTGTAAACCGCCCGCTCGAGTTTGTATGTGCGCCCCCCGATCAGGTCAAGGCCCGTATCGATGAACTTTACGACGAAAGTTCACAAATAGGTGAAACGCTATTACAGAGTAAAAAACTCAAACGCGAGCAACTGCGCGAAGCCATTCAAAAACAAAGCGAGTTGGGCCGGGCTACGTCTTTGAGTGACGTTCTCATTGAAATGGGTGTTAGCGAAAGCGATATTCAAGATGCTAAAAATAAACAGCGCTCAGGTGGCGGTAAGCTTGAAGACACGTTAGTCCAGTCAGGCAAAATTAGCCCAGATATGCTAGCGCGTAGCTTGGCGCGTCAGCTTGGCTATGAATACATTGAAAATGATAAAATTCAGATTGACCCCTTAGCGGTAGCCCTCATTCCCGAGACCACCGTGCGCCGCTACGACATTATGCCGATTCGGCTCGAGGGTAACAACATCGTACTGGCCATGAAAGACCCTCGCAACGTCTTTGCGCTTGACGACATCAAAATTTTAACGGGTAAAGAAGTTATTCCCATGGTTATTTCTGGTCCCACCCTTGGCGCTCTTACCGACCGCTTTTATGCATCCAACGTTGATATGGACGAACTGTCCAAAGAGTTGGTTGACCAAGTGGGGGGTGCTGAGGTTGAAGAACGCGATACTAGCGCTATTGACGACAACGCGCTGGTGCGCGTCGTTAACAACATCATCCGCGAATCAGCTCTTAACGACATCAGTGATATTCACATTGAACCGCGCCCGGGGGACGTGCTAGTGCGCGTGCGCAAAGACGGTGCACTACGTGAATATATGACGCTCCCTAAAGAAACAGGTAGTGCACTCTCTGCGCGGATTAAAATTATGGGCGGGTTAGACATTGCCGAAAAACGCAAACCGCAAGATGGACGTGTGCGTTTCCGCGACAAGAGCATGATGCTTGATTTACGTTTGTCAACCTTACCGACAGTGTATGGCGAAAAAAGCGTCATGCGGATTCTTAAAAAAGCAGATAGCATTCCTGAAATTGAAAAACTGGGTATCGCTGACTATAACTTTCAAAAATTTTCAGACATTATTGAGAAACCTTACGGCATCTTCTTGATCACTGGACCTACTGGTTCGGGTAAGTCGTTCACCACGTTTTCTATGCTCAAACGCATTGCTCGCCCAGAGGTGAACGTGACCACCGTGGAAGACCCGGTAGAGTACGAGGTTCCCGGTATCAACCAAACGCAGGTAAATGTGAAAGCAGGGCTCACGTTTGCATCTGCGTTGCGGTCATTTTTGCGGCAGGATCCAGACATTATTATGGTTGGTGAGATTCGTGACCAAGAAACCGCTCAAATTTCAGTTGAGGCTGCCCTTACGGGTCACTTGGTGATTGCCACCTTGCACACCAACGACGCACCTGGTGCAGTTACCCGTTTGGAAGAGATGGGGCTCGAGCCTTTTAACATTGGCGCCTCACTCATTGGTGTGATTGCCCAACGTTTGGTGCGACGCGTGTGCAAAAACTGCAAAGTTGAATACACCCCTTCACCAGATGTGCTCAGGCGAATTGGTGTTGACCCTTCTGAAATTGAAGGTAAAACGCTTTACAAGGGTGTTGGCTGTGAAGAGTGTAATGGCACCGGCTACAACGGTCGGGCTGGTATTCACGAACTATTTATTGTTGATGATGATGTGCGCAATGCTATTGTGCGTGGGTCGTCATCTACGGAAATTAAAGATATTGCCGTTACCCAGAGGACCCCACCAAAACAACATTGAAGGATAAACGTACGATATGGGAGCGCGCTGGGAACGTTGACAACTACGC
>JBCCBI010000081.1:0-15567 GCA_039034155.1 Deinococcota bacterium
TGTCTATCTATCTCTGTCTGTCTGTATGAATGTCTGTCTCTCTGTCTGTCTGTCTCTGTCTGTCTGTCTCTGTCTGTCTGTCTGTCTGACTGTCTGTCTTTCTTTGTGTGGCTTTGTTTGCTTGTCTGTCTCCTTTCCGCGAGCATACTGCCCCAAGTAGGCGTGGGCGGTTGAATGCCTAAACCCAAAAAGCTGAGGCCGGCTTCAGCTAGCATGAGCGTGCCGAGTTGCAAACTAGCATCAACAATAACCAGTGGAAAGACGTTTGGTAAAATGTGCCGCGTCATAATACGGGTTTCGCTGCTGCCAAGGGCTTTACTTGCCAAAATATAGTCTTCGTGACGTAATTCGATAACGCGGGCACGTGTGAGCTTAGCAAAACTGACCCAACTGGTAAGTCCTAGCGTGAGGATAACTACTGTGAGGCTCGAGCCCAACGCAGCAATAATGGCAATCGCAAAAATAATAAATGGCAGCGTAAGTAAAGTTTCCGTAAGTGCCGTGATGAGGTTGTCCACCCAACCACGCAAGTAGCCAGCAGCAATTCCTAAACTTGTCCCCAACACACTTGCCAGCCCCACCGCACTAAGCCCTACCGTCAAGGAAACACGCGCGCCGTGTAACAAACGGCTGACGACATCCCTACCAAGTTGATCTGTCCCCAAAACATACTGGCTGCCTTTATAAATAAAGCCAGGTGGTTTGAGGGTGGCAAATAAATTTTGAGCATTGGGCGCCTGTGGCCACAGCGGTGCAACAAGTGCACCAAGGATAATAATTCCCAACACCATGCCAGCAACCCATACCTTAGGTGAGCGCCACAGTTTGCGTTGCCAGTGAGGTTGATACGCCACTAGCGCAAGCTTACCCGTGGGTTAAGGCGCGTGTAAGAGACATCAATCAAAATGTTGATAGCGATAAGCAGTGCAGCCGTCACAAACACGCTGGCCACCACAATAGGGTAGTCGCGGGCAAAGACCGACCGCACCAAAAGCCTTCCCAACCCAGGTAGGGCAAATACACTTTCAGTAATGACCGAGCCGCCAATCACAAACCGCAACTGCAAGCCTATTTGGGTGACGATGGGAATGGCTGCGTTGCGGACAACGTGCTTCCAGATGACGGTAGCGGGGGTACTACCTTTGGCTTTGGCCGTGCGCACGAACGGCTCTGGCAAAATTTCCAGTACGCTGGTACGCGTGACTCGCACAATGCCACCTGCCAAAAAAAGACTGAGTGTCCCCACGGGTAAAATCCAATGCTGCCAGCTACTTTGACCCGAGGCAGGTAGCCAGCCAAGCCGTACGGCAAACAGCAAAATACTCATAATACCTAGCCAAAACACAGGCGTGGATTGACCGATGAGGGCGAGGCTCGAGACCAGCCCGTCTACTACTCGCCCGCGCTGCGTCGCAGCTAACACCCCAGCAGGCACGCTGATGAGGGTGGCAACTAGCACCGCTAACCCAGCTAAGCGGAGGGTTGTGGGTAAGCGCTCCATGACTAGCTCGAGCGCAGGTTGCCGCCATTGCAACGAGCGCCCAAAGTCAAGTTGCACAATTTGCCTAACAAAACGCCCGTAGCGAATGAGCAAAGGATCGTCTAGCCCCCACGCCGTACGCAGCGCTTGTACGTCTTCGGCAGTGGCATCGGGTGGGAGTAGCAGGCGCACAGGATCACCGGATAAGTTGATGATGGTAAAGACGATAAACGTGAGTAGCACTAGGACAACGAGGCTTTGTAAAATGCGTTTGGCGAGATACTCGAGCATCATCCAGTCATCCAATAAAACCCGGCCGTCCAATAAAACCCGGCCGTCCAACTAAATACGGTTCGACACAACATCGTCAGGTCGCGGGTGCTTTGCGTCATCATCTTAATGAGCAATGCAATTCTGTGATGCGTTGACGTGGGATGTGGGCTTGCAAGATGCCATCACCATTGAATGAACCACCTTAGTATTAGAACGTTAGAAAAACTTTGAGCCGTGAGATGTGGCTGCTTACGTTAGTTTCATTATGTTAACCCGCAATCTAGGGTGAATGTTGATAGTCTCGACGTGATGACTCTCAACGTGATGACTAATGCTGACGGCCTCAATGAGAAGGGTTTTAGTACAAAACGCACTAAGCTAACTGTATACATTAATCTGAGATGTTATTCATCTTGGGTGTGATACTATCGACGTATGACAAATCATAATCTTATTAAAAGCTTACAGCTTGCACCTGGGCGCGTTTTTGGATGTGCTTGGGGGCAGCGTCGCTCGAGCCTCAGATTGCTTACACGCTTACTCACAGGTTTGCTAGTGACCTTTAGTAGTACTGCAACTGCCCAAGACAGTGCACCTGTGGTCGTCATGCAAAGTGCGGATGCCAATACCCTCGACCCCACTATGAACCGTGAGACGTCGACCTTTAATATCCTTTTAAATATCTATGACGGGCTTTTATTCAAAGAAGCAGACGGCAGTTTTTCACCTGGATTAGCTGAAAGTTGGCAGCGTATAGACGACCTCACCTGGGAGTTTACCCTGCGCGAAGGCGTCACCTTTCACAACGGTGAAGCCCTCACAGCTGAGGCAGTGGCGTTCACCATTAACCGCATCTTAGACCCCGAAACAGAGTCACCTATTGCTCGTGGGTTTGCATTTATTGAGAGCATCGACGTAACTGGTGAGCTAAACTTCACCATCACCACAAGCAGCCCACAGCCGCTGGCAGAGTCCTATTTTGCAGAACTACTTACCATTCCACCTGGCTATTTTGAGGAAGTTGGCGCAGAAGCCTTTGCTGAAAGCCCAATAGGTACGGGACCGTTCGTAGTAGATAGTTGGCAGCGGGACGTTGCTGTACAGATGACTGCCAACCCTGACTATTGGCGCGGTCTAGCAGGTATTGATAGCCTCGAGTTTCGCCCGGTCCCTGAAGCACTTACGCGGTTTTCTAGCTTGGCGGCTGGTGAAGCTGACCTGATTGTGAACGTGCCCGCCAGTCTAGTTCCTAGTATTGAAAGTAATGATGCACTCAAGCTCGATACCATTGCAGGTGCGCGGGTGATCTTTATTGGTATGAACACCTTGGCAGATTCGCCAGTACAAGACCCGTTGGTGCGTCAAGCGCTCAACTACGCGGTGGATGTTGAGGCTATCATCGCAGGTGTGCTCGGCGGACTGGCGACCCCAACCACAACTTTACTGACTGATATTGATCTTGGTTACAATGCTGCACTTGACCCTTATCCGTATGACCCTGAACGCGCCCGTGAGCTACTTGCTGAAGCTGGCTACGGTGATGGCCTCAGCTTGCGCCTAGAAACGCCCAACGGACGCTATGTGAGTGATGTTCAAGTGGCCCAAGCAATTGCAGCACAGCTCGAGGCCGTAGGTGTCACCGTTGATTTTGAAGTGCGCGAATACGGTGCCTACGTCGGCGATTTATTTGCTGGCAACGCACCCGACTTGTTCTTACTAGGTTGGGGTAACGCTGTATTTGATGCAGATTTTATTCTTTACCCACTCACCCGTACAGAGGGGCTTTTATCGTTTTATAGCAATCCAGATTTGGACACCTTCTTAGATGAAGGCAGTACTTCTGTAGATGCGGATGTTCGTAGGCAAGCTTATGAAGGTGCCACAGTGTTACTTCAAGAAGAAGCACCATTTATTTACCTTTACAAGCAGCAGGATGCTTATGGCATTAGTGAGCGCCTTGATTGGACACCCCGAGCAGATGAGTTTTTGTGGCTCTACAGTGCGTCTGTAACAGAGTAATTCTTTAACGTAAACCTAATAAAAACTCCTACGTACTGTTAAACCTCACGTAGGAGTTTTTAGGTAAGCAACCTGTCATCAAGTCGCTAATGACAAACTGTCTTGAAGTTTCAACACGATTCCTTACGTACGTAAGTACCTAGTAATAAGCTAGCTGGCATACCTGTTTCGACTTAATTTTAGTAGCAGTTCCAGGATCAGTCCCCCCACTGAGCAGGTCGATTTCTATTCCCCTAGGTCGCACGCGCAACTGCCTGTGGCAGTCACTCGTGGAAATACTATAGATAATAAACTAAAAACGTTAGCAAGAGGAGAATGTCTTATTCGATGAGAGTTGAGTGAGATGTGTGTGTTAAACTAAAAATAGTAAGCTTGAGAATCTGACACACCTAAAGTTAAAAGTCGCATGATGGCTTTTAGCAAAACGACGAAATTTCTGCAAACGAAGTGTAAATACAAAATTCCGAAGCGATGACACGTGCTGCATATTTGGGCGCTGATGGGCACGTTGAGTAGTAGCGCAACCGGTCGGGAGAGTTGTTATGAATGTTGGTTGTACAAGTGTTGGGTTACAAATAAGTGATGAACCCCGCGCACGATGTTTGAGCTACATTGGGTTAAGCTACTCTGAGTACACAAAAAACCTTCACTTAAAGTCGATATTGCCACCCTATTGTGAGTGTAGTTATGGCAGATAAAATAGATCATACTTCCTCAGCTCAAAGGGTAGAAAGTACAACAGTAAGTTTACGCGCATCTATGTCAAGTAGTGCGTTGCGGCTTTTGCTCGAGCGCTTAGCTGCTAAGCTCGAGCCCACTCGTTCGGACGATACATCCAAAGGGTTTAACCCCAACCGTCCAGTATCACAAGTTGCATAGGTACACTTAATTTTTTGCAAAATACGGCGTCTACCCTAGTTTATCGTGATGGAGCTAGCTGTTGATCAACAGCGTGGACGCACCTAGATGTGGATGGATCTAGATTTTCTACAAGCTACACTATCAATAAATTTTAGGTGGATTCTGACTTAAGATGCCTTTAGCAGAATCCACTTTTTGTTTGTGCTGCCAACTGAGTTGGTAGCCTATCGATACCACCTTTAAGCACACAAGTACAACATATCCGTAAGTGCTTGGACGAGCTTGTCTGGTTTTAGACCGCGTTTTTTGAGGCTAAACCCCGGTGGAAAGCGGGTTGGTTCTACATTATGTTTTAGCTCGCGAAGTCCCTTGGCGTCATAGTCAACACTGTCGCCTGCAAAAGCAACTTGCACATCGGTCATATGTTCGGTGATGGTTGCAACGCCTTTTTTAAGTGCTAGTAAGCGTAACTTGACAAGGGCAACAAACGCGCTGACCTCAGCTGGCATGGGTCCGTAGCGGTGGCGTAACTCTTTGTGAAGCGCACTCACGTCAGATAGGGTAGTGGCTTCTGAAAGACGCCCGTAGTAGCGGATGCGGGTGTCGTCGTCGCCAATGTAGCTCGGACTCAAGCGGGCGTCGATAGATAGGTCGATGGCAACTTTGGGTTTGTCTTGGTGTTGTTCACCTTTAAGTTCGGCGATGGCCTCGGCAAGCATTTCGGTGTAGACCTCGAGCGAAACCGCGCTAATGTGCCCGTGCTGCTCAGGGCCAAGCAAGTTGCCGATGCCGCGAATTTCCATGTCTTTTTCAGCGAGTAAGTGCCCGCTCCCTAAGTCGTTTAACTCGGCAATGGCGTAGAGTCGCCGTTGGGCTTGCTCGGTGAGTTTACCTGGGTAAAACAAGTGCGCCCACGCTTCGGTTTGTCGCCGCCCGACGCGCCCCCGTAGCTGGTAAAGCTGAGCAAGTCCCAGCCGGTCAGCCCGTTCAATAATAAGTGTGTTGGCGCTGCCAATATCTAGCCCGGATTCTACGATAGTGGTTGCCAGCAGCACGTCAAACGCACCTTCTTCAAAACCGAGCATGACCTCTTCTAGCTCACTGGCGTTCATCTGACCGTGGGCCACGCCTACGCGCGCTTCGGGCACGAGTTTGTTTAAAAAAAGCGTGCGCGTGCCCATCGAGCCAATGCGGTCATGGATATAGAAAATTTTGCCGCCGCGCTCGAGCTCAAACAACATGGCATCTCGAATCGCCCGTGGGTCGTACGGTTGCAAGACAGTTTGAATAGGTTTGCGACCTTGCGGGGGTGTCATAATCTGCGATACATCGCGCAAGCCCACCAAACTCATGTAGAGCGTACGCGGAATGGGCGTGGCGGATAATGACAAAATGTCTAAATTGGCTTTGAGGCCTTTCATGCGTTCTTTTTGCCCAACCCCCAAAACGGTGCTCTTCATCAATAATTAAAAGCCCTAAGTCTTTAAACTTGATGTTTTCGTTGAGCAGTCTGTGCGTGCCCACGACAATATCTAGGGTGCCATCAGCTAATTCTTTGACAATGGTACGGGCTTCTTTGTCGGTGGCAAAACGAGACAGCATAGCAACGCGCACCGGCAGTCCGGCAAAGCGTGACTGAAAGGTCTCGAGGTGTTGTTTCGCTAGTACCGTTGTGGGCACCAGCATAGCAACTTGCTTACTGTTACCCACAGCGCGATGGGCGGCCCGGATGGCAACCTCAGTTTTACCGAAGCCCACATCCCCAGAGATGAGCCGGTCCATGGGAATGGTTTTGGCCATGTCGTCCCAAGTTTGACGAACAGCTTCACGTTGGTCATCAGTGAGGTCGAAGGGGCAATTGGCACCTATTAGCTCATCCCAATCGTCGACTGCAGCTAGTGCAACACCGCTAGCAACCTGCCGCTTGGCGTAGGTTTTAATGAGTTCTGCCGCCATGGCCTGCGCGTTCACACGCGCCCGTTCGCGTGCCCGGGCCCACTCATTGGTGCCTAGAGTAGAAAGCCTCGGTGGGTCGTCACTAGTGCCAGGGTGACGGCGCAAAAGCGGCAATTGTTCAACGGGCAAATAAAGTTTGCCTTCGCCGCTATATTGCAAGATGAGGTAGTCGCGGGTTACGCCCACAACCTGACGCGGCTCGAGCCCCATAAACTTACCAATGCCGTGATCTGGGTGTACCAAATAGTCGCCGATGGTGAGCGCGCTGGCGTCATTAACGGCGTGACCGGGTAAGCGTTTGAGCTTGCGCGTGCCTTGGTAGCCATATAGCAAGTCTTCAGTTAGGACAATATCGCCTGTGCTGGTGTTGCGGTAGCCGCCACTGGCTGCATTCCCTACAATCAAACTTACCTTACCCGGGCGGTGGGCGAGCTGACTGTGCCACGCAGTCTCGAGCTGGTCTAGGACGCGCTCACGTAAGTAGCGCCCAGTGCGCTCAAACTTGAGCAAAAGTGACACACTGTAGCCGTCTTTCAGCCACATTTCAACATCCGTTGCAAATTCAGTTAGTTTGGCGCGGTAGTAGCTAAGAGGCTCGAGCGGACTCTCAATGACCTCTAAATCAAGCTCATCGCGCCCAAAAGAGACAACTTCACGCTCAGCCAAATGCTCCCAAAACCAGTGGGCGGCAGCATCGCTACCTAGTTCGCCATTTACTAGCTCGCCGCTATCTAGCAAAATTTGCCCAGGTAGGTGCTCTAAAAGTCGCGTTGTCCAAACCTGCTCGCCATCCTCAACGGCTAGCTCAGCAGACGCAAGCGGCTGCACCTTGTAGCTATCACAGGCCTCACCTTGATGGGTGATGGTGTCTAGCTCATCCCCAAAAAACTCGAGCTTGAGGCTGTCAGTTTCGTCGTCTTCGTCAAAGTACAGTGTGATGGTGTCCCCACGAACAATAAACCCCGGCCAAGCGTCGCGTTCGTAGCCAAAGGTCACTAAGGTATCAAGCAAAGCATCACGCCCGTAGCGTTCACCATGCGTGAGAACAAGGTTGTAGCCATCTGGATTGTCTGGGAAATTAGTAAGCGCGTGGGCAACATCAACCACCACGTGAGGATGTTTATCTGCCCACGTTGTTAAATCTGGATTGATGCTAGCAGGCGTGCCAAAAGCTTGCAACTTGCTAAATTGCTCGAGCCGCTCTGCCGTTGTCAGTAACACCACCGGACCCGGGTGCTGCGCAAAATAGGCAAGCCGTCCAACGGTCGGGAGTCCCAACATGCGCCCCGAAGTCGCTGGCAAGGTTAACGGGGTGATGGCTATATCTTTGATGTCACTAGGGTTTTTAGGGCGTGAGGTTACATCTGTCACAGTGGTCATCCTAAACAGCAAGGGTAGAAACTATTAGAAGTAAATTATAGAATTCAGAAATACAGAACATGGCAACAATAAATAGGATTGCCAACTCATTAGTTTAACGGGGTTTGTGAACTGGGTTTGCATCCTTGCTTGCTTTACCCTGGAGAGATATTCAAAGGGCGTTCAATACCTGTCTTAGACGCCTTCAAGAGTATATATATTGATTGAGGCTTGGTTAATGCGTGTGACAGAGCGTGTTGATGAGAGCATCTTTGTTGTCGTGAGTTGCTGAACAATCACTAGCACACGTTGTCGATAGATGCTCGAGGCATCTTCAAAAAATATTTGCTACGACTCACGAGTGACCTCGAGTGCAAGTGCGTAGGCGTCATTACGTGCTACACCAAGAGCTACAAGCGCCTTACGGATGTCCCTAGCACCTAAACCTTGGGCCGCCAGCGCATTAGCCTGCTCGTGAACGTCGAGGGCGCTATTAGCATCACTGCGTTCAGCGGGTGCTAACACGATAACGCATTCCCCTCTAGCTTCCTCAGCTTGAAACGTGTTGACCAAACTAGCTAGGCTGCCCCTATAGGTCGTCTCAAAGCGCTTGGAAATTTCTCTGCTTACACTTGCTGCGCGGTCAGCCCCGCAGATCTTAACGAGGTCTTGAAGGGTCGCTAGCAAGCGTGTGGGAGCTTCATACAGCGCGGTTGTCACCGGGGACTGTGCAATAAGCTCTAGACGCTCACGGCGGGTTTTACCTTTACGGGGTAAAAACCCTTCAAAGGTAAAGCGCCCAAGGGGTAAGCCAGATAGTACTAGGGCGGGTACAAACGCAGTTGCTCCGGGTAGTACCAACACATTATCACCGCGTGCTAGGGCGATGCTTACCAGTTCCACGCCAGGGTCAGAGATACCGGGTGAGCCTGCGTCGGTAATGTAGGCGAGTGAACCGTAGCGTTCAAGCACCCGTGGCGCACGTTCTTGCATCGTGTGAGCGTCGAGCCGCTCGAGCGGTTTATGAATACCAAAGTGCGTAAGCAGTTTACCTGAGTGCCGCGTGTCTTCAGCCGCAATCGCCTCAACCTCACGTAAACAGTTGAGCGCTCGCAAAGTGATGTCGTCGAGGTTGCCAATAGGAGTGGGAACAAGTGTGAGGTGTGTCATGAAAATGAATGCAGATGAAAATCCATCAAACCTATTTGTATGTAGCTAACAGTGCCGTAGAAGCTTTAATTGCAATGTTAAAGCACAGTAAGCGTAACTAAATCAGCAACTAGCTCACGCTAATGACACTCAAAAACTTCACGATAAACTACTGCTGACTTGTTGGGAAAATGACTTACTGCAAGAGATGTTTTAAGTTACGCCGCTGTAGGCATTCCTTGTGGTTTGAGTGCAACTTTGGCGCGCTTGCGCACGTTGCGAGTAAGGGCAGACCGTAACTTGGCGCGCATCAGTTCGGCCTCACCAACAGTTACCGTGACGACCGTACCCTCTGGTAAGTTAACACCCTCTGCCAAGATGATTTTGCCGTTTTGAACAAGTCCTTTGTACGCGCGCATGGTTTGTCCCCTCAAGCTATCTCACCCTTAGTGTACCGCAAAGCACGCATCTGTAAACGGACAAAGCCAACACCGCAGCACAAACCTAGCAAAATGAGCTTTTATGTTGATGGCGCTGTATTGATACCGTCAGCAGCTTCATGGCTTATGTATGAATGCTCATTTATCTTGCTGAGTATACCCTCACGGGATATTGATATAAACTGAGATAACAAGATTTGGCTGCTCAACTGGCAGCTTAAACGAACAACTTGGAAATGTATGTACATACTTGGAAGTGAAGGTACCCCATGCCTGTAAGCCCTGCTAAATCTGATGCAACATCAGTGCCTGACACGCATGCGTCTGATGTTATTGATGATAGAACCACAAATAACATCAATAACGACACGCTTGAAGCTGATAATGTCCATCAAGATGCTACTGACGAACTATCCACAGCAAATTCAGCCGCAAGTAACCTAGGATTTGCAATTCAAGAAGAAGAGAAAGTGAAAATTATTAACCGCTTACGTCGGCTCGAGGGGCAGGTGCGCGGCTTACAACGCATGGTTGAAGAAGAGCGTTCCTGTAAAGAGGTTCTGACTCTACTTGCTGGTGTGCGCAGTGCGTTAAACGCAACAGCGGATCGTATTTTAGTTAACTATCTTGAACACTGCCAAGCAGAGTTTACAAGTCAAGATACGGATACCCAAGAACTAGACGTTCAAGATTTAGTCCAAGCCGTTAAACTAGCTCGAGGCTAACTGTTTGTAATAATGCGCTTTAGTTGACATATCCATATGTGTGTAAGCGCGTGCAAGTTTGTCTGCAAAAAATCGGGTGGCGCGCAGGTCGCCATGACCATGAGCACCCTCGAGGCAAAACAGTGAACACTGCACGACGACGTGCCACTGACCTTCAACCTCTGCTTGAGACGCGCGCAAACTGCTGCGTCGTAATTGCGTAAGTTGTTTCCCTAACTTATTTGGCACAATCATCACCTCCATATAAAGAATTTAGCACAGGCTACAATCTCATATGAAGGGCTTGTCTTACATGCTGTATGCTGACATTACATACTACCTTGCACACAGATGCATCAAAGCTTATTCAATAGCATCTCTTTTGGTAATTTATTGTGCCATTTGCACATTATTAGCGCCAAAAACCTCAGCTTTTAAAACATGCTCTAGATGCCTGAATACCTAAAGATAAGGGATAATTCAGGCTCAGTGAGCTCGGTCAAGTGATGAAGTCGGTGTCGTGGAGATATCACTGTTGCCCAGTAAGTTGATGAAGATAGGTACTAGGATAGTAAAAGTCTAAAATTTGTGCATAGCCGTAGTTGTTGTTTGCAAGCGTTAGTGCGCCGTATTGACTCATGCCAACGCCATGCCCCCATCCATCACCAACGGCTGTAAGTGGCGAGATCATCTCGAGCTTGGTTGACTTAAACCCCCACTCGCGCAGTAATCTGTGGGCAAGTGGTCCCGAAAGTTGAACGGTTTGCTCACTGCCGACAACCTCAAAAGTTTCAACCCTTCCGGAAGCACTGCGATTGATGACATTGAGTGCATTTATAGTGCCGACGTTGTAGTTGTACTGCTGTAAACTTGCAGCTACCGTATTAACATTGACAGTATGCTGCCAGCGGCGGTGGGGCGAGGTTGTCTCAAGAGGCGTAGTAGCGCTTGTAGTGAGGTTTGCTCCGCTGTCGTTTTGGGCTTGTAAGTAAGCATAATCTTCACCCCATACCTCGACACTCGAGGCCGTAAAGCCACCAGAATCAGCATGGTAATAGGTGCGCGCTAAGTTGCCAGCGTGGGCTAAGACGATATCTTGAGTCGCCTGAATAGCGTCGTTACTACGACTGTGTTCAGCGTTTATCCCGCCATAACTTTGACACTCGTAAGTGGCGCAGATGTCATAGGGGAGGCTCTCATCAAGCGAGCTAAGGGTGTACGTACGGGCAGCGATGGCTTGAGCTTTGAGGGCCTCGAGCGGCCAACTTGCAAACATCTCTTCGGGTACAACCCCACGCAGGTAGTCTTCAAGCCCAACAACATTAATGACCAAGATAGTGTCACCTTCGGCAATAAACCGCAATCCACCTCGATAACGCTGGCCGCGCCAGTCAACAATACCTGTCTCACTACGCAGGGTAAAACTAGGACCTAGCAGTGCTCCTTCGCTGTAGAGGTTGCCAGCTTGCGCGCGCAACTGCCACTCGAGCGTAAACGCAGTTGCAAAAACAGGCGCATCATAAGATGTTGTATACGTAGATGCAAGATAAGCATCAACAGGCTGAGGACGCCGTGCAGTCATGTCTTGAGCAGCCATGTTCTGGGCGGTCATAGTTTGATTTGTAGGTTGGGGTGTAGACACTGTAGATGCGGGAAAATGATTCCCAGCGGTCACCTGACCAGCTTGATGTAAATAACCTTGATGCGCACCAGCCACAGTAACGGCTATGCTACTGCCAGCTTGCTCGAGCAGGACCCGCACTTGTGTAGCAGTGACGACCATCCAAATTTGACACAAAACGAATAGAGCTACTACGCGCCATGCTGCTTTAGTTTGTGCCGCGGGTGTCCATGCCATCTACAGCTATTGTCTCATAAACAAGCCCAAGCAGTACATAGGTTTTTTACTTGCTAAAGTATTGATGAGAGGTACATGGAGACGTGATGTAAATGATTGCTAGACACGTTCAGTTACATTCAACCTGATACATCCGCAAGGAGGTCGAGTGGCGTTGCATCTGCCCACAGTCCCTCGAGGTCATAAAATTCGCGAGCGTCCGCACTCATAAGATGCACAACTGTGTCACCATAGTCCATAAGCACCCAGCGTTCAGAGGGACCCTCAATACCACGCGGCAAAATGCCCTCATCTTTAAGCATGTGGCGCACTTCGTCTTCCATAGCACGAAGTTGCAATAGCGACTCACCTGTTGCCACAATAAAGTAGCTCAGGGTTTCTGACGCAGCCGTGAGGTCGAGTACAACGATGTTTTTAGCACGTTTGTCGTCAAGTGCGCGAACAATGGTAGTTAATTCAGTTGGGTGAGGCAGATTGCTAATCCTTAGTCTCCTTAAATATTGAAATTGCAGCTAGGCCCGCGTAAGCATACTTGTCATTACTTATTGGTCATTAGAGGTTAGCATTAAATGTACTTATTTCTCAGCTCGACCATAGCACTTTATGTATAACAGGCATTAGCAAGCACAACCAACACGACGACCAGCCGTAGATAATCCTGATGACTAGTATACCGTGAACCTTAGTGTTTAAGGTAGTAAAGCTAGCCCGTTAAGGTGTTGTAAAGCTTGAAGTTTGCAGCTCAGTAACCGGAATATTGTTGTAATCAATACTAGTTGAACTGGCGTTGTACGTACGTGACAGGCTAGGTCGCAGATAGTGTTGAGCGTCTTCACCTAGGATAAGCTCGAGTTCCGCATCAACATCTACTAGTTGATCAATTGCAATAACTTGCTGCTTACCAATGTGAAACAAACTGGTGTAGTAATTAGCATCTTGCCAGTATTCAGGGGTCGTTAGCATACGTGTGGGGGTTGGGTCGAGGCTAGCTTCGCGAACGTACAACCGCTCTTTAGGAACCCCCAAGGAGACAAGCCGCTCTTCAACCCACAAACCTAAACCCGGAACACCACTACGGTTGGTAATAATCAGGGTTGTATCAGGTACTTGACTGACAACGCGCGCTTCGGTGCCAAAAAGTTGTGCTAAAAATGCTTCTGTTTCAACTGGATTAACAACTAAGCGTGTCCCACCAACTTCTTCGTGGGTAGGTAGGGTTGCTGCGTAAATCTCGAGCTGACCTAATCTGGGAATAAGTTGTAACGCAAGCTCTGCTGACATATTCGTTTCTACATCTGAAAAGAAAATATCTACCAGCTCGGGAACTTTACCAACAGCACGTACATTAAGCTCACGTAGGCGCTCGAGCATCGCGTGAGCTAGAGTTTTGATGTTGTCTATGCGGCTGTAGTCACCTGTAGGTGTATTGCGAAAGCGTACAAATCCGGCTGCGTCATCACCGTCTAAATGTTGTACCCCTGCTTCTAAATCAATAAACAGTTGAGCTGCAAAGTCATTGTAATACATGTCATAAGGGACATTAACCTCGACACCACCCATAGCATCAACTAAGTTTTTGAAAATGTCAATATTGATAATGGCATAGTTATCTATATGATCTAGATCGAGAAGTTCACCAACTGCATTTCTGAGCCCTTCAACGCCTGTCAGATGATACATAGCATTGATTTTAGCTACCTCTTTAGGTAAATACACATCACGGGGAATAGCCACCATATAAACTTTGGTGCCTATAATTTGTACATAAAAAATGGTATCTGTATTGGTTCCGTAACTATTGCTCTCGGCTGGACGACGCCTACCAATGATACGCCCACGACTATCACGTTGTACACCGCCAGCAAGCCTAGTATAGGCAATGTCTCTACCTGCAATAACAAAGCTAGCGTTAAACGTGTCTTCTTCAAGACCTAGTAAGACTCTAGTTGATGAATCTAAAATGACATCTCCATCATCAAGTGTGAGCAGATAGCCAGCAAGTCCCGTAGCAACAAGAATAATACCTAGGATAGCAATGTATTTCATAAGAATTAAAAAGTAAATGGCTCCATGTTTAGCAACTACCTCAATGATGAATCATAGTAGCAAACTCAATTAAACTGGCAACGTTACCTCAGTTTAGCTCCATAAGGCATACAAATCAGGTTAATAAATTTACTGAATGTACAGGAAGTTCTAAGCCTAGGCTTACAGAACAGGTTCGCAGATTTCTTCATACACACGCAAGGTGACGGGGTGAACCACTTTGCCTTTGGAGCGCAGGTAAAGCACTTTGGAGTCAAGCGCATACTGATAAGCGCGGAATATATTGCGCATGGCTAGCTCGCGGATGTCTTCGTTAACGCCCCTGGCAGGTTCCGAAACATCGGCGATGTAGACCGCCATGCCAATGCGATTTGTGTGAGATACGCCAAAAACATGACCTTCAATAGCCTCTAGTACACGCTCGTCAGTAACACCCCAGCGTTTGACAAGTGCTTTGCCAGCACGCCCGTGAAGGGTCATAAAGTGCTTTTCTTCTAATTCACTTTCAGGTGGGGCTAATTCAAACATCTCGCGTGCAGTAAGGTCTCTGGCAGCATCGTGCAACATACCTGCCAGCGAGGTCGCCCGTATTTCAGACGGATTAAAGCGGTTTGCTCTCGCAATCGCCTCAGCTAAAATACTCACCCGTACACAGTGGTCAAAACGGTGGGGTTTGACCATGACTTTGAGGCGTTGGCAGTAGGGTTCAATGCTTGCCCTCGAGCAAGGGCTGTTAACTGTAAATAGCGTGTTTGACAAGGTAATCCTCCACTAGGTCAGGAACAAGGTAGTGAATAGATTGATGGTGTTGGATGCGTGTTCGTATAAGGGTGCTAGAAATGTCACACTGAAGTGTATTGAGTACATGAACGTTGTCGCGAATAGCAGGGTTGAGGTTAGTTAAGCTATACCCTGCACGAGGTATGGCAACAAGGCGGACGAGGCGTATCAAATCCTCAGCGCGGTGCCATGATTCAATGCTAGCGATAGCATCACTACCACCAACAAAAAAAACCTCTGAACTAGGGTACGCGCTACAGATGCTCTCAACTGTGTCTATGGAATACGATAGACCTCCATCATGAAGATTCTGCTTAGAACTATCTAATTCAGGCGGCGAAGGGGATTGCTCAAGCTTATCTAAGGTAAGGCGATTGCGCTCGAGTTCAATCCGACTAACATAGCTTTGAGTATGACCTGCTGTTGCCAAAAGTAGCATGGCATAGCGTGCTTCGGCACTTGCAACGGTGGGTTTATGCGGTGGTGAGGCAGCAGGTACAAACCAAAGCTGATCGAGACGTAACTGTTCAATAGCTTGTAATGCAACAAGTAGATGTCCAAGATGAGGTGGGTCAAAGCGACCTCCAAAAACACCTAACTTCACAAATACAAATCCAAAACAAAGATTAGAACTATACGAAA
>JBCCBI010000082.1:0-15457 GCA_039034155.1 Deinococcota bacterium
AGGGGAGAAAAAGTAGTAGCAGGTGGCGACCGACACCTCAAGGTTTGGGGTGTGAGGATACCCGTGTACACCAAAGCTGGCAACATCAGCAAACCCACAAACGGCAAGCTGACCGGAACAACGTCAAGTACAGCACTTACTGCCGTGTGACCTAAAATAGTTGTTAGCGGATGAACGTGTTCAGGAGTGTTCTCCGGGTGTTCGTGCGCAAAATCTGGGTGCGTTGCCAGCAGTGGTGCAGCAAATAACGCCGAAGTCAAGACCATCGCCAAGTAGGTTGTTAAAAACACACGCCAAGCTACCAAGTGAATTACTTGGTGAGACCTAGTGTGGCAAGTCGTGTGATGGCGTGATGTCTTGGTCATGATTAAATGAATGATTCCAAAAATTTGCTTACGGTGTTTCTGAGTGTCTAGCTTAAAATATCCAACTAACTCAAAGTATCCAAGTTGCTACCAAAACATCTAGTAAGTAGGTATCTACAAGGTAGGCATCTAGCACGTAAATACCCAACCACACCGCTGATACTAAAGACATAAGTGTGGGATTGATGAGACTTAGCTAAACCTAGCGTGATTATATCAGCGCCCTGGCACAGTTAGTGAAAGAACGTCACTTGCGGTTCGTCCGTCTGACAGGGTGATGTCAGCAGTAATAAACCAATCGCCAGACATGGTAAACGCAAAGTCTTGGGTTTCATAGAGGCCGGGTTCGGTTTGAGGGGCATCAGCAAAGACAGGTTCCATGCCTGCGTGGGTCATGTCGCCAGTTATCTGCACGGTGGCGTCCTCAACAGCTTGGTTTTCTTGGAGTATGTACACCCGAACTTGTTGCTCGCCAACTTGCGGGTCGCCAATGACCTCAGTTAAAACTCGCAGGTCTTCGGGGAGGCTGGTTTGGTTAGCTCGAGCGTCACTACCGCGCACCACATCTGCATTGTCCGGCGGACGGCAAGACACTAGCAGCAGCAACATCACTAAAACAAAAAATCGCATTAGATTACAGGCTAGCATGCGCAGCTTAGGAACAAATGTCCCGACACGTCACGCTGATTTTGAGACGGATGTTTGCACCTGACAGATGTAATGCATTGGCTAAAACTTCATCTTGAATTTACGGTGTGACATGCCCGAGCGACAACGTGTGAGCTAGCAAGTATCCTCGAGCCTAACTGAACCTCATAAACACAGGATTCTAGGAGAACATCATGAAACGACACCACATTATTATCGGGTTATTACTAAGTTTCGCTAGCTTGGCAAGCGCGCAAAACTTTCGCGGCCTCAACTGGAATTTAAACAAAGACCAAGTACTTACGCAAGAAATAGGGTTTAACTTTGTTGGCGAGGTAGACAGCATTAGTGAAGCTGGTATAGATGTCATTTTTGCGGGTGAACTAGCTGATCTTGACACCCGGCTCATTTACTTTTTTGATGGTGACGGCCTACTTTACCGGGTTGCTTATGGGTTTACCGAGGTACGTCCCGGTATGGACACTTACTTAGCAGATTTTGAACGTATCAAGAATATTTTAGAGGCTAGCTACGGGCCACCAGCTGTGACGGATACCTGGCAAAGTGAAGGCTATTTCAGCCACACCTGGGAAACCGTAGACACCATCATGATTCACGCGCTACTACGTACTGAAACAGGTGTGGGTCACGCGATTGATTTGGTTAAAAAATAGCTCTGTAAACGCACTCAATTTCTGTCCTGCTTAAACACGCCAATAGCCTCAACAAGCACCGTCGCAACAGTGTAGACGGTGTTCTTTATTTTCATAAAAACTTGCTCTAGAGTGATAGTGACATTATCACTCGAGGGGAATGGGATGGGCGTTAAACACAACCTTTGGCACGCACAACTACGACCAGCACGGGTTCAACATCATCAATATAAGATGCATACACAGTGGTTAGGTTTTGGGCTAGTTTTAATGATGAGCTTGCTAGCTTGTACTGCTTGGGCATTTCCACCACTACAACCTTATGAGCAAGGTAGATTTCGCTTTCAAGCGCCTGTAGGTTGGGAGGTAAGTGTTGACGAAAACCAGGGTAGCATTTTAATCTCCGAAGACCCCACAGATGATGACGCGTCCGTGCTTGGTTTGGTTACAGCGGTAGGGCAAGACCCCCTTACGCTTATCAACACGTTTATTAACAGCCCTGACTTGGCACGGTTTCGCATTATTGAAATTGGGCGTGAAGGTCTAGTGCCGAATAGCCTTGACGCACTGTGGTTACTTGTCTCCCTCGAGAACCCCCAAGATAGCCTTTTGGAAGGTTATATAAGCTTTATTGGCTTTCGAGATGTGCGCACGGACACATCTATACTGGCGTTTTTTATTGCCAATGCTGAGCGCTTTGAAACGCAAGGTGGCGCTGTGTTGCCGTTGGTGGTGTTTACCCAAGCAGATACCACTATGTTTGTTTCGACACCACCCGATCCAAGCCCGTCGTTTCCAACGCTGGTGCCGTATCAGGGTACAGTCAAACTGCCCGAGGGTTGGCTGACCCAGTACGATGCCGCTAGTGGCAAACTGCTAGCGCAAGAAGACATGAGTGATGTCAACAGTCCTAGTTTGTTGGGGATTTCGGTGCGCGATCAGGGTGTGGCACCTGTGGTTGCGCTCGAGCAACTGCTTGTCTCTACCGGCTTTGAGCAAATTAACATTTTGTCAGAGGATGTTCTCGGCGGGGACGGCCGCATTCGTGTAATTGATGCCGTTTCACAAGGTGAACCTGTACGGTCAGTCTTTGCTGTCTTTCGGGACGCCAACACAGGCACGCTCAATGCCTATGGGTTTGGCGCGCGCAGACGCCGCTTTGATGAGCTTGGTGGCGTGGATTTGTTGATGGTCACGCTGGGTGGGCTCGAGCTAACCCAACTTTCGCGTGTCAACATTCCAGAAAATAGCAGTGCCAACACAGGCATCTACAACGACCTTATTCAGTTTGGGCAAGCGTATCAACAAGAGTTTATGCAAAACGCACTTGTCGAACCTTTGCAGCCTCAACCCAATGACTTAAATCCAAATAGCCTCGCCCTACAGCAGATGATGCTCGACACGCAGCAGCAGATGTTTAACAGTTGGAGCAACAATCTGGGAGGTAGTGACTGGTGTTGGGCAGACAGCTACGGAACCTGTTTTTAGCAGGTTAGCTACTCGCTATCCAAGACCTCCGCCAGGCTGATAGCGCTATCCATCGCTTGTTTGACCGAGCTAATCATGGTGTTTTGAATGGTGCCACGTCCAGCGCTAGCAGCAGCAATGGCGGCCATGGCGATGTTCAGAGCGAGTTCTTTGGCTTGTTCGTCCGTCTTGCCCTCGAGCTTAGCAACTTTATACTGCAACTGCGCAATAAGACCCATCAAAATGGTGTCGTTGATCTCTGACATACTGTTAGTTTACCTATTTCTTAGATGAGGATTGGCACTTTTTCATAAATATTGTGCAAAATGGCGCTCGAGCGCTATCATACATAGTTTATTCCTGCTACTGCTGACAAAGTGATGACAACAAGATGACAATCTGATGACAAAACTAGTGATTTTAACAGCATTTCCACGAGTGACTGCCGCAGGCAGTTGCGCATGCGACCTAGGGGAATAGAGATCGACCTGCTCAGTGTGAGGGGACTGATCCTGGAACTGCTATAAGATATGCCTTTACGGATCGTTGACTTGCAAGTTGAAGCTAATAAAAAAATACGTAAATTTTAAATAGGTAACTTGTGAATATATTTTAAGAGTATCTTACACATCATCCTCAAAAGCAGGTACATGTGTTAAACTTAATTATCATGTCTGATATACCTACGGGTTCAGTCCAGGTTATTGACCATCCGCTAATTCAACATAAACTATCTATCTTGCGTGATAAAACAACCAACGTGCGGGATTTTCGGGCGCTTTGTACCGAAATCACTATGCTTATGGCGTATGAAGCTATGAGTGACTTACCGCTCGAGCCCACGCAAATTGAAACACCCGTTGCCCCCACAACAGTTCAACGCCTCAGTGGTAAAAAATTAGCACTGGTTGCTGTACTGCGTGCCGGGCTGGTGATGGTCGATGGTATTTTGAACTTGATGCCTACAGCGCGGGTTGGTCACATTGGGCTTTACCGTGATCCAGACACCCTTAATCCAGTTGAGTACTACAAAAAATTGCCGCCAGATATTGCTGAACGACAAGTTTTTTTGCTCGACCCTATGCTGGCAACGGGCGGCAGCTCGAACGCCTCCATTGACATCCTCAAAGAGCTAGGCGCCAGTAGCATCAAGTTGCTGTGTATTATTGCTGCACCTGAAGGAATTAACGCTGTGCACAGCCAACACCCAGATGTGGACATTATTGTGGCCGCAAAAGATGAAAAGCTCAACGACCACGGGTATATTGTGCCGGGTTTAGGGGATGCTGGCGACAGGATTTACGGGACGCGCTAACTCCAATCATGGTGTGAAATTTTAGACACGATGTGAAGTTTGCGAAATGTCTCGAGCTAGGTTTATCACATCCCATAAACTGATGTGATATTGGCTCACAGGCATCACCTGATAGTGGCAATGCTGATGATAATTCTGTAAGCACTATGTATCTGTAAGCGCTATGTAGTGGTCAACTTAGATATTTATCAGCAACCTCTGTATAAGTCAACCCTGCTAATAAGAGGATTTTATGGAGTATCTACTTACATTCTTGGTCAGTTTCCTAAGTGCGCTGGTGAGCGTGTTATTCCTTGTGCCCAAAGTGCGTGCGTTTGCTGTCAAAATCGGCGCGCTGCAAGAAGGCAAAGGGCGGCGCATCCACAAAGGCATGATGCCCAATATAGGCGGGCTGGCTATTTTGGGTGGCTTTCTGATTGCTTTGGTGCTGGGAAGTTTGGTGCAACCTCATCTGCTGGATGTGTTTCGGGTAGAACTCTTAGCCATTGTAGTAGGTGCAACGTTTATGGCACTCGTGGGGTTCATTGATGACCTTTGGACCATACCAGCCCGTGCACGCTTAGCAGCGCAGTGCTTGGCAGCAGGTATTTTGGTTGTTAATGGTGTAACGATTGACTTTATTACCGATTACTTCGGCAGTAGCGGCTACGTCTTTTTTGGCGAGACCTTATCTATTATTGTCACGCTGGTGTGGATTGTTGGTTTTACCAATGCATTTAATTTTATTGATGGGCTAGACGGGCTGTCGTCGGGTATTGCGGCGATCTCGAGCCTCTGTCTCATCGCTGTAGCCGTCCAATTTACAGGGCGTGGTGCGGCTGTGCTTTTACTTTCAGCTTTGAGTGGTGCCTCCCTTGGCTTTTTGCGCCACAATTTCAACCCTGCCAAAATCATCATGGGGGATAGTGGTGCGTATATGTTAGGCTACGTGCTCTCAGCAGCCAGCGTGCTTGGTGCTCTCAAACTCACGGCGGCTGTGACCATCGTTGCGCCGATGCTCATTTTGGCATTACCTGTCTTGAACATCACTCAAGTGACACTCCGCCGCTTAAGTCAAGGCGTCAGTCCGGCTGAGGCTCGCAATGACCACTTACACGACATCATTCGCTTGAGAAGTGGCTCCAAACGGTTTACCGTGATTGTGTTGTGGCTCATCACCTTATCTCTGGGTGGCTTAGGGATGGTGCTTTCGAGTACGCCGCCACCGTTGGTGACGGGGACAATGGTGGGCTCGAGCCTCCTCCTCGCTTCAGTTAGCCTCATGCGCCTACGCGAAGCTGACCAAGATAATCTTCGCGATAGCCTCCTCGACTAGCTTAAAGAATTAAATATCACTGATGTCAACAACTAAACAACACGTCTGTGTCGCCATCGGCACGCGCCCAGAAGCTGTCAAGATGGCGCCGGTGATTCACGCGCTACGCACACGTAACGACCTCAACACAACTTTGCTTACGACCGGGCAACACCGTGAACAGCTAGATGCCATGCTGCAGGTGTTTAACTTAGTGCCAGATGTTGATTTGGGACTCATGCAACCAGGCCAAGGGTTGGCTGAGCTATTTGGGCGCATGATGCCAGAGATCGCCCGTGCGTTGCGCGAATTGCGCCCGGACTATTTGCTGGTCCACGGGGATACCCTTACTACCTTTGCAGTGACCTTAGCTGCGTTTTTTGAAGATATTCCCGTGGCACACGTGGAAGCTGGCCTGCGTACCTACAACTTGCGCGAACCCTTTCCCGAAGAAGCTAGTCGCCGCATGTGTGACGCCATCACCGACCTTGATTTGCCGCCAACCAACTGGGCAAAACAAAACTTATTGCGCGAAGGTAAGCCCGAAAGCACCATGGTTGTTACTGGAAATACGGTCGTGGATGCCGTGCAGCAGGTTCTAGAACGTGCTAAGGAAGCAGCTACCAAAACACTTACCCACTTGCCGACCTCAGCGCGGATTACCCTCACCATGCACCGCCGCGAAAACTTACCTGTGATGCGCGACCTAGCCGAGGCTATTGCCACACTCGCCAGTGAGTTTCCGGCGTTTCATTTTGTCTATCCAGTGCATCTGAATCCAGTAGTGCAGAACGCGGTGCGTCCTGTTCTGAAAGATGTTCCCAATGTCTACCTCGAGCAACCCTATGACTATATAAGTATGTTGGGGTTGATGTCGAGTTCAGAACTTATCATCACTGACTCAGGCGGGATTCAAGAAGAAGGTACGGCGCTAGGTGTGCCAGTTGTGGTGCTTCGCAACGTCACCGAGCGGCCTGAAGGAATTGAGGTTGGCGCTCTGAAGCTGGCTGGCAATGATCCAGAGAGGTTGCTCGAGCTTGTCCGCCCGCTTCTACAACAAGCTATCACGCGTCCAACTGTAAATCCTTACGGCGACGGCCAAGCTGGTGAGCGTGTGGCGCAAGCTGTGGCGTGGCGTCTAGGACTTGCTGACAAACCAGCTGACTGGCTGTTTGAGCCTGCTGCAATTACAAATGGCTAAAATGATGTCATGAACAAAACGTTTGTGAGGATAGTAACATCAGTACTCGTTGTTTTATTAATGGTGTCTTTGTCGATGTCACCAGCGCATGGTCAAGCACAGATGGAAAATGTACTACTTGCTCAGGAATCCAATAACGAACTTGAGCTGACAACAGTTCCTGTTCAATACGAAATTACAGATGATCTTGCAGGTACTACGCCTAATATTATTACAACATCTGTTGACATCTGCGATGTTAATTCTAATAATCTATATGTTGAAATATATGCCTTCGATGGAGAACTTTCTCGTGACCGAATTGGCTTACTAGATGAAGAAGGACGTCTCTTGGCACTTACTTACTTCTACCCAATTGTTGACGAAAAAATAGTGTTTTCATCGGAAAACACTATTCGTAAGAGTGTCATGGATAACTCTTATATAAGAATTATCGCTGATGATGATTTACGACTTGAAGTGTATAACGCTATAGAGAATCACCCTCGTTTTGAAGAAGCAGTTGCTCTTGTGGCAAGCTTAGATGAGCTTCCCTATCTACCTGACATGCCAGGTTATGACGATTTCTTTTCATGGTCATCTGAAATATCTAATGACCTTGTTGCAACTTATCAGCTGAAACGAAATCGTGAATAATGAGGCGTAGACTGTATCTGGCTAGCTAATTTTTGCAGTGCGTACCATTGTACTCGTCAGCTAGGTATATACTATCCGGCAATGACGCAGCAAATTCGTTCAACAACGTTAGATAATGGGCTTCGGGTGGTGCTCGAGCCCATGCCTTGGCTCCCCTCGCTAAGCTTTAGCTTTTTATTACCTTTTGGCGTAACCACTGACCCTGAACACCTGCAAGGCAGCAGCGTTGTCCTCAGTGATTGGATGTTACGCGGCGCAGCGGGTAAAGACGCGCGGGCCTGGTCAGATGCCCTCGATAACCTCGGCGTGCGGCGCGGTCACAACACCACCCGCGAATTTACAACCTTTTCAGGGTCGCTCCTGTCAGACGCCCTGCCCGAAACACTTGCACTATATGCAGATATGCTGCAAGCGCCAGAGCTTACAGAGAATGAGTTTAGCTCCGCGCGGGCGCTAGCATTGGAAGATCTAGCGTCCATTGCAGACAATCCTACCCAACTCATGTTTCGAGGCTTGCTCAAGGAGTTTTTTGCCTCTGAACACGGGCGCAGTGGCTATGGTAGCCAAGAAGGGTTGGAGGCTTTAACAGCAGACACCCTGCGGACAGATTACCAGCAGCGGGTTGGTCCGCAAGGTGCCATCCTCAGTGTGGCTGGGGGCATCAGTTGGGATGATTTGTTACCGCTGGTGGAAAAAACTTTGGGTGCATGGCAAGGTGGTAGCGCGCCGTCTTATCCGGCTGTGCAGCTTAGTCACCAAGAACCCACTGTTAAAACTCACCTAATGGACGCAAATACCTCCCAAGTCCACATTGGTCTAGCTTTTGATGGTCCTAATCCGGGTGATGATACCTGGTACCCACACGCAGTGGCAGGGAGTGTGTTAAGTGGAGGCATGGGCACAAGGCTATTTACTGAGGTGCGCGAAAAACGCGGCCTGGTGTACAGCGTGTATGCTGCTATGCGCAGTTTGCGCAGCTTTGGATATGGTGTTGCCTATGCAGGTACAACGCCAGAACGCGCTGATACAACGCTCGAGGTGCTTCTTGCTGAGCTTGACCGTATGCGTGAAGGCGTGCGGGCAGATGAACTTGACCGCGCGCGCATTGGCATTTTGTCAAGTTTGGTCATGCAGGGTGAGGCTAGTGGCTCACGGGCGAGTGCGTTGGTGCGCGATTGTTTTACGTTTGGCGAACCCCGCTCGCTTGATAGTATTAAGCAAGCGATCAACGCCTGCAGTCTAGATGATGTGAATACCTACCTTGCCACTCGCCCTCAAGTGGGATACACGGTGGCACGTTACGGACCTACAATGGAGGTAGCAGAAGCCTCCTAGGTTTTTACTAGTTTTACTAGGTCTTGTAGACCTTCATGATACGCCTAGTATGGGGTGACTGTTACGCCTGATCCTCTTTGCAATGAACACATCATTATAGTGTGAAAGCGGCGTTAAGCCCTTGAGTCTTAACCTTTTAATAGCAGTATGCAAGCACACCTGCTGTACAGATGGCGCGGAACATGTTACATTCTGGCAAGTTTATATGCACACTGTGTGTGTTTGCCAATTGGCAATAATCTAAAAAAGCTGGCTGCAAGCTTGGCCTTGAGTCAAGACATCATCACCTTGTTAAATACCTGCTAAGAAACTTGGCACCTTGTAGTTAGGAACCTTGCAGCTGATAGTTCATACAGGTTTTACTCTGATTAAAGTAGGGAAACTTACATGGCATTACGATTTGACAAAACAGTTCTTGATAATGGCCTCACGGTTATTGGTGAACACAACCCAGACGCACAGTCGTTTGCAGCCGGGTACTTTGTGACGACAGGCTCGAGAGACGAACAAGCAGACATTGCTGGTGTCTCTCACTTTTTAGAGCACATGATGTTCAAAGGCACGAGCACACGCAATGCCGAAGACATCAACCGAGAATTTGATGAACTAGGCGCGAACTACAATGCGTTTACCAGTGACGAACGCACGGTTTACTATGGTGCAGTGTTACCGGAGCAGGCACCACCGTTGCTCGAGCTCCTCAGCGACATGATGCGCCCAGCCTTGCGGCAAGAAGATTTTGACCTTGAAAAGAATGTCATTTTAGAAGAAATTGCTATGTACAAAGACCGTCCAGGCTTTCGGATTTTTGAAGAAGCAAATCCAAAATATTTTGCTGGGCACCCGCTAGGTAATTCAGTGCTCGGCAGTACTGAAAGTATTCAAGCGCTCTCGCGGCAGCAAATGTTGGATTATTTTGAAGCGCGCTATGCAGCTAATAACCTCGTTCTAACCATCGCTGGAAATTACGACTGGGGTGCTGTGACTGGACAAATTGCCGAGTTGACGCAAGCGTGGCAAGCTTATGACAGCCCGCGCAGTCATCCCGCGTTTCAGCCTGTTGCCGATACCCTCAACCTCACCGATGACAAACTCAACCGAAGTCACATAGCTGTTTTTGCGCCTGGAGTAGGCATGCAAGACCCCCGCCGCTATGCTGCGTCTTTGCTAGCAACCTGTGTGGGTGGTAGCACGGGTAGATTGTATTGGGCGCTAGTGGACCAAGGACTCGCTGACCAAGCAGATTTATCTCACGATGCTGCGGATGGCGTGGGCTCGTTTATCGGTTACATTTCAACGGCACCTGAACGCACCCAAGAGGTCTTAGCGCGTTACCGTGAGGTCTTGCTCGAGGCTGAAGCAAAGGGCATCACCCAAGATGAGTGGCAACGAGCCCAGCGTAAACTCGCAACCTCAGCAACCCTAGGTGGCGAGACCCCCTTCAGGCGGCTTATGTCGCTTGGCTCGACCTATCAATACTTACAAACATATAGAAGTGTGCAAGATGCTGTCGATTTGGTCATGACAACCCCGTTAGATGACGGCTTGGCGCTGCTTGCAGACAAACCCTTTAGTAAGCTTTTCAGTTTTGTGCTCGAGCCAGCAGCACCTTCAGACGGCGCGTAGTCGCGCGTTTGTGACGCTCGAGCAGATAAGGTAGGCAACTTCAATGGTCGTAGAAACCCCAGACATAGATAGTATGGACACAGACAGTATAGGTTCACAAGGTTCATTACAGCAGTTTCGTGCAAAGCACAGCGTGCGTTCAAAGCTGGTACTAGTCACGAGCTGCGTTGTATTGATGCTCACAGTATCGGGTTTAGCGCATGACTTTGCCGCGCTCAGCGTGACGCCTTACGGGCAGCAAAACTTTGACCTTGCAACCAATACAACAACCTTGCCGCAAGGCGGCCGTGTCATTGACCACGACAGCAACGTGGTACTTTCTGGTGAGTTTGTACGCTATCAAGAAGGTGTTTTTGTTGAGCTTAAAGAGGCGATTGTTGAGGGTGCGTTTGGCAACTTAGCAGCGCCAGATATTGAGCTGGATATTGACGCGCAAACCCTGCACGCGCGCGGGCAAGTGCAGTTTGATGGTGGCGAGTTAGTGATTCAAGCACTTAGTGTGATGTTCTTTTTGGAACCGGACATTGCTATTGTTCGTGGTGATGTTTTTGGTGATGCGCCCCGGCTCGAGGGGGCCTCGCTCGTGATTGATACAGAATCACAACAAGCTATTCTCGTGGGTCCTTACACTTACCAAGATGGCCCGTTTACGCTTAGTGGACAAACTGCTGACGACATTTTGCTGGTGCGCTGGGAAGGCGAACAAACGGATGGTAGTTTTCAAGTTACGACTGATATTGATGTAGATGTACGTGAGCGCTTACTTGGGTTTTTAGCGTTAGCATCTATTTAGACATTTATTGAACTCAATCAACATCGTCGTATTTGAACGTCAATTGACAGATGTATAAAGATTGTCAAGGTTGATAAGTTTTCTATCTCAATAGCTTCTATCCAATTATTACACAATGCCTACAAGGTGAATATATTTGTTGAGTTGAGGGTGCGAAGACATCCTTGATTAGGTTGTTAACCTGAGTTCGATGTTTCCAAATAATCAGAAATGCGTTGCTGACACATCATGATGTAGCTATAAACCCTATCAGCCCTTGAAGGAGCAGTATTTAGGCTATACAGACTGTGTTTGACGTAGTTCACAACATACTTTTTCTGATAGTCACACAAGACATTTCTCTAACGTAAATTAACTCCGAACTCAGGTTTGTTAGTAAATTCACGAGCAATACAAACATATCTTTAGCTACAGTCAGTAAACAGTCAAAAATGAGAAAGGGTGCTCAGGAGGTTGTCTCGAGCACCCTTGTTTGATTGTTTTGGCAAACGCCTAGCGAATAGTGATGGGAATACTGGTAATCGTAACATCACCTTGACCAGTGACATAACGCACTTCATAATTTCCCGCTGTATCTGGCGCAGTAAGGTTGCCAGTAGGCCCTTCTGATGTATAGAAGTAGCTGGTGTAAGCACCTTCGGCTGCACCGGCTGGCACAATCGTGATGTAGTCGCGGCTACCGTTGGGACCTTGCCAGGTCACACTAAAACTGGTGCTGGGTGCAACTTGCGACGCTGCCTCGAGGCTAGCTTGCACTACTGTTACGGTAACAGGCGTACTGCTTACTGTAGTATCGCCAGTGTCGAGGATATAGCGCACTTCGTAGTCACCTGCTTCTAAAGGTGCGGTGAGCGTGCCAGGACTACCTGAACTCGTGTAGAAGTAGCTGGTGTAGCTGCCTTCAGGCGCACCGGCTGGCACAATGGTTACATAGTCGCGATCATTGTTCGGACCCTGCCAGCTAACGTCAAAGCTCGAGCCGGCCATAACACTACCAGCTACGTTTAAGCTGGCTGCAGCAGCTGTTATGTTAATGGGAACACTTATGAGCGTGCGCTCGTCGGCATCAAGCACATAGCGTACTTCGTAGGCACCCGCTTCGGCAGGGGCTGTCAAATTACCAGGATTACCGACATTGGTGTAAAAGTAGCTGGTATAAGCACCCTCAGGTGCACCAATTGGCACAATTGTCACGTAATCTCGGGGATTGTTGGGACCTGTCCAGGTGACTGGGAAACTTGTGCCTGCACCGACCTCAGTTGGCGGGGTAAGGGAGGCTGTGGGCATCACGCTGGTAAACGCCTCACTGCGCCCAATGACTCTTGAGCCACCTTCGGGCAAGTCAACGTGATAGCGAGCTTCTAAGGTAGTGACATCTGCAGGTAAGCTAATGTCCACTGTGCCACTAGCCCCCGTCACATAAGACCAGTCGAGGTAAGCACTGTCGGGTATGTCGGCAGGCACAACCGTAATCCAGCTTTCCTCACTATCTGGTGCGCCTTCAAAGGTGATGGTCACGCTACCCCCTGCGGTAGGCGTGGGGCTAGCCAAGCTCAAGGTAACAGAACTTTCTTGAGCCAGTTCAAAGCTAAACGTGTTAGCCTCTTCGGGCGTTACGCTGAGGCCGCCAAGTGTTTGGGGTGCGTCGCTGAAGGCATCACCAATAACGGCTTCGTACGCGCCGCTGGGCAAGGTGGCTGTGAAAGTACCTGTGTCTTGCATGGTGAAACTCGTGCCACTACCAGTTACGGCATCGTTAAAACTGACGATGGCACCATCGGCTGCAGGTGCACCGTCACGGGTAAGCAGTACAGTGACCGGATACGTTTGGGTATCAGCAACTTCGACAGCACGTCCTAGCGCAGATGCGAGTTCTTGTGCGCTGGTGGCGTTTTCAAAGGTGCCAAGTCCTTCAAAACTGCGGATGGCGGCATCATCCAAATCAAAGCCAATAATTGATAGTTCAACTTCGATGCCGCGTGCGCGCATAGCTTCCAGCACGCCGCGCACGTCGCCACCGCAGGATTCTTCGCCGTCGGTAACGAGCACGATGACATTGCGCCCGTCATTAGGAAAGTCATTTGCGGCTTGCTCGAGCGAGTAGGCAATTGGTGTTGCCCCACGCGCTTGGGTGTCGCGGATGGTAGCTAGCAAGCTGTCTCTGGCAATGCCACTCATGCTTACAAACAGTTCACTGTCCAGACACGCGCCGTCTTCAAGGGCAGCGAGTCTCGAGCCATACACCCGCAAGCCCACGTTAAGTGCCTCATCAGCAGGTAGCCCGCTGACAAAATCTCTGAGCACGTTTTTAGCTGCCACAATGCGGTACTCACCATCAGTAAGGCGGTTAAACATACTTCCGGAAGCATCTAAAATAAGTTGTACGTTTGTTTGTTGGGCTAACGCCGTACTGCTCCCTAAAATTACAAGGAACACCACACGAGTAAGCCAAAACCGATACCTATCTTTCATGAGCATCCTCCTCCTGATGAACGCGCTTGCGCTAAATATTGTCATTCAAGGTGGGCAAACGCTCTTATAGTGGGGAATTTACACATGAAAGTCAAGTCGGCGTACCTTAACGTGTGCTCATGTAACCTCAAATAAATCTGGCTGAGTCATGGCTGGTACGGTCACAAGCCCTTTGTCAGTAATGCGAATTTCGGGAATGACCGACAGCGGAATTAAGTTGAACCCCATGTAAGGCAGCGTGCAGCCAGCAGCTTGCCAAGCTTCTTTGAGTTTGATTGTTTCGGCAGCGACCTCTGGCGCACGTTTATCAGACAAAAGCCCAGCAACTGGAAGTGCTACCAAAGCTTTAACTTCACCTGCATCAACAACCACCACGCCACCGTTACTCTCTTTGAGGGTGCTTAGCGCAAGTTGCATGTCTGCTTCATTGGTGCCTGCAATGATGATGTTGTGTGCGTCATGACCTACGCTGCTGGCAACGGCGCCTGATTTAAGCCCAAAATTTTGTAAGAGGCCGTGAGCAACCGCGCCTGACGTCCCGTGACGCTCCACAATGGTGACAAAGCAAAGATCGTGAGCGTCGAAGTGAATTTGCCAAGTATCTGCGGCTGCTAGCTCCACCCGGTTGTGTTGCAAGGTGATGCCCGGTAGCACAGTTGCGATGATATTGGCTGTGCAAGCTGTCTCAGGCAAAGGTGGCGTCAGGGTTAGGTTACTGCCGATTTTGATGGTGTCATAAGCAGCTTGAGGGTAAGTGTAGAGGCTCGTTTGCAATTGCTCGTCGAGGACTGGGGTAATTTTTTTGTCTTCAACGACAAGCTCGCCGCCGTACCAGGTATTTTGAACCTCGAGTGCATCATTTAGCAGCACAATATCTGCCCGGCGGCTGTGCCCTAACCCGCCAATGTCAGCATCCATATGGTAGCGGGTAGCGGGGTGAAGCGAGCCCATGCTCCAGGCTTGTACCGAACTGAGTCCCGCTTTAACTGCTTGCCTCGTCACCCAATCTAACCCAAACAGAAATAGGTCGTCAGCATCGCGGTCGTCGGTGCAGACACAAACGCGTTTGTGGTGTGCGCCAAGTTCGGTGACGGTTTTAATCGCTTCGGGTAAGCTGTGCCAGGGGGTGGTGGGTGGTCCACCGCGTAGAAATATCCACAAGCCTGCCTCGAGCAAGTCATCTGCAATATCCCGATCAATAGCTTCGTGGGTATCGGTAATACCGCTAGCAGCAAACGGTGCCACAAACTCGCGCCCGTAAACATGACCACAAATAGGCTTACCGCGTTTTAGCGCTTCCGCCAAGATGCTGTGGCTGCGCGGGTCGCCCATGCTCACCTGTACAAAGTCCATCTTTTCACCTAAAGCCACAGCCTCCGGGTAGGTATCAAATAGCGCGCCAATTTTGTCGGCAGTTAGATCGCCGCCCGCTGTCTCAAACTCAGGTGTGGTGGCGGGTACGGTGCTGGGCACGGTCAAAAAGATATTGAGTGCAGCTTGGCGGGCATCTGCCAGCATCCACTCAATGCCGTCCTGATCGCAAACGTTACCAATTTCGTGGCTATCACAAAAAATAGTTGTGGTGCCGTTGAGCAGCGCTGCCTCAGCGTAGGCACAGGCGGTCATCATGCTACTTTCAATGTGGATGTGGG
>JBCCBI010000083.1:0-15337 GCA_039034155.1 Deinococcota bacterium
ACAAGAAGGCACTTTAACGACACAAACATCCATATTTTAGGAGCATCAACAAGAAATTACCCCACCTAAATGGAGATAACCACTGCATAAATTACTGTATGAATCTTGGTTGAGATTATCTCAAGCTTGGTTTTTGTGTGTATCATGTGTATGATACTTGTGTTGAGGTAGTTCATGATGGGGTCTCGAGCCACTCTTTTAGCGAGTACTGCACATAGACATCTCAGCAAATTATCCATCTTTCGTTAACACTACACTTGACAGACGCGCTATGACCTTTATAATAGCGCACATCAATTGGGCTACCCATCGCACTTGCCAAACGCTTGTGATGAGATTAGCAAAGATGTGAAATGCTTGTGGGCGAACTAACGTGTTGAACCTATATACAGATAAACGTGCTATAGGTAAATGTGGTGACATTAGACACAAAAACACTTAACTTACGATGTGCACCCATCACGTCCACATCACCAAAAATTACAACAAAGCTGTAGAGGGGTTTAGAAGGATGTTGCAAGGCTGGGTATTACAAGGCTGGTTACTCATAAGTGCCAACAAGAGTGCTAGAAAGAGTGTAGGAGGACGCCGTGAGCGCTAAGCAAGTAAGTGATAAACGCTTAGTGATTGTGGAGTCGCCAACTAAAGCCAAAACCATTCGGCGATTTTTGCCAAGTAGCTATCAGGTAGAAGCGAGCATGGGCCATGTTCGCGACTTACCGGCGTCGGCAGCAGAAATTCCCAAAGAGGTCAAAGGGCAGTCTTGGGCCCGTTTGGGTGTAAATCCAGACGAAAATTTTGAACCCCTTTATATTGTGCCCAGCAAAAAGAAAAAAGTAGTCAATCAACTTAAAAGCGCTCTCAAAGACGCCAGCGAGTTGTACATCGCCACGGACGAAGACCGCGAAGGTGAGTCGATTGGTTGGCACCTACTAGAAGTACTTGACCCTAAAGTACCTGTGAAGCGCATGGTCTTTCACGAAATTACCGAAGACGCTATTTTGGGTGCTCTCGAGGCCACTAGGGACATCAACCACCACCTCGTTGACGCCCAAGAAACCCGGCGTATTTTAGACAGGCTGGTCGGTTACAGCATTTCACCCCTACTGTGGAAAAAGATTGCCCCTAAATTATCTGCTGGACGGGTGCAAAGTGTGGCTGTGCGGCTCATGGTCTTGCGTGAAAAAGAGCGCCTTGCGTTTGTGCCAGCCGGGTATTGGGACTTAAAGGCTTTGCTCGAGCCCAACGCTCAGCCAGATGCCCGCGCGTTTGAATCTGTGCTGACCAAGGTGGGCGGCATTCGAGTCGCAACCGGCAAAGATTTTGCCGAAGATACTGGCAAACTTAAACCCAAACTCGTTGCTGGTGAGAACGTCGTTTTACTATCTCAGCAAGATGCGTTTGACCTAGCAACAAGCTTGGAGCAAGCAAGCTGGCAGGTTGCCAAAGTTGAAACCCGCAACGCCAAACGCAACCCGGCTGCGCCCTTTACCACCTCCACCTTGCAGCAAGAAGCCAGCCGCAAACTGGGCATGAGCGCCAAAGAAACCATGAGAACTGCCCAGGGTCTGTACGAAAATGGCTACATCACCTACATGCGCACGGATTCTACCCATCTTTCAAGTGAGGCCATTAGCGCCAGCCGGGCTGCCGTTGAGCGCCGCTACGGCACAGAATATTTGAGCGAGCGCCCACGTCAGTACAAAACAAAATCTCGCAACGCCCAAGAAGCACACGAAGCCATTCGCCCAGCCGGCACCGCCATGCAAACGGCTGACGAGCACAAGCTAACTGGCGTTGAAGCGCGTGTTTACGACCTCATTTGGAAACGTACGGTTGCCACCCAGATGGCCGAAGCACGCTTAAAGCTGGTTACGGTTCATATTGATGCCAGTAGCACGAACACTGCGGGTGAGGCTATCACTGCAACCTTCCGCGCGTCTGGGCGCACAACAGAATTCCCCGGTTTTTTCCGCGCTTACGTAGAGGGTAGCGACGACCCCGATGCCGCGCTAGACGAACGTGAGCAGCCATTACCCGACTTAACCGAGGGCGACACCCTCACCTGTAACGACCTGGCTAAGGTGGAACACGAAACCAAACCACCAGCTCGCTTTACGGAAGCTTCTCTGGTGAAGCTTCTAGAACAAGAAGGCATCGGCCGACCCAGTACCTACGCCAGTATCATCGACACCGTGATTCGGCGCGGCTACGTGCGCAAGCAAAGTTCGCAGCTTGTGCCTACGTTTACGGCGTTTGCAACAAACAATTTGCTCGAGCAGCAGTTTAACCAACTCGTTGACACGGGTTTTACCGCTGGCATGGAACAAGTGCTGGATGATATTGCCACGGGCGAACTTGCCGCCAAACCCTACCTCGAGTCGTTTTACAAGGGTAAACAAACAGGTAGCGATGATGCTGAGGGCCTCGTTGAACGCGTTGAGGACGGGCTCGAGTCCGTTGATGCGCGTGCTGTGTCTACCCTAGAGTTTCCCAAATGGGGCAAATACCTCATCCGGGTTGGGCGCTACGGCCCTTACGTTGAAGGCGAAATTGAAGGCGAAACCGTCACCACGTCAGTGCCACCTGAGCTAGCACCTGCCGATATTGACGAGGCCAAGCTCGAGGAACTTTTGACCGCTGGTAATGCCGGGGATGTGTCTTTTGGTGAACACCCCGACACCGGTAGGGAAATGCTCTTGAAAAGCGGGCCTTATGGACCTTACTTAGAGATGGAAAGCGACGAGAAAAAACCCAAGCGCACGTCGCTACCCAAAGGTGTAAACCCCGCTGAAGTCACCATTGAAATGGCAATTTCGCTGCTTAACTTACCCCGCGTTGTGGGGCAGCACCCCGACACTGGCAAAAACATCACCGTGCAAATTGGTCGATTTGGTCCGTATGCTAGACATGCGAGTACCTCAGCGTCACTTGGTAAAGATGATGACCTGCTCACCGTGGGGTTTGAGCGGGTACTCGAGATCATCCAGAAAAAAGAAGTTAAAAACAAACCCCTGCGCATTGTTGGTGAGCACCCCGAAAGCGGCGAAACCATTGACATTCGTGAGGGTCGCTACGGGCCTTACGTAAAATACCGCAAGGTGAACGTGTCGCTTCCTAAAGATGCTGTGGTGGACGAGGTCAGCATTGAAGACGCACTGGCGCTTATTGCTACTAAAGCAGACACCAAAGCAGGTAGAGCTAGTAAGGGGGGCGCGAAAAAGGCTAAAGCTAAAAAGAAAACAACCAAGACAAAACGCAAGAAAGCTGCCAAACCTGCTGGTCCTAAAGCTACTCCACGCGACCTCGAGCCATTTTTAACCGAACTCGACGACGATGTGCGCCAAGTCGTGATTCGTCTTGAAGGCATGGAAGGGCACGACGCCCAAGACGTTGCTAGTGCTGCTGACAGCCTCGGCCTAAAAGAAGAAGACGTGCAAGCAGCGCACAAACGCGGCATGTTTAAGTTGCGCATGGCTTACGGCAAAGCGCGGAAAAGTCAAGACAAGACTAGCGCGCAAGCGGCTTAACCTTTTTTAGGCTGATGTCTTATCAAAAGGGACTTAATTTCACAAGGTCTAAGCTAGTGAGGATGTTAAGCTAATCTTGTGGACGTTCCTGACGTACTCAACTTATTGGATTTAGCGAGTGGTGCGGACCAGCACCCTGTACCTGCCCTAGGTGCGGTGCTCGAGCAAGTCACCGACCCAGAACCGCGCCACGTGCTACCTGACCAGTGGTATATGGTTCTCGCAGGCGAACTCATCATCGACTTACCTTACGGTGACTTTCGCATTTTGCGGGCAAATGATCTGCTGGTGTTTGATGAGGCTGTGGATGTCACCCTTACGCCCGTTGAGGATGTAACGTTACTACGAGCGGCCCTAGACTAACGTGACCCTCGTTGTAATGATTGTAAGTCGTAGATTTGACAGCGTTAAGCCTGTGTTCAGCAACGCCATCTAGACTTAGATCAGACGGAGGTTACTGTGCACACCAGCTTATGGCGCACCATCAGTATTATCAGCTTGCTTGTCGTAGCAGGTTGCAGTTCAGATTCGTCAGATTCAATTATCTATCGACACCTCGCAGAAGTAGACACTATCGACGTTCGTTTACTTGATGGTGAACGCAACTTGGAAATTACAGCAAGTGGTAACCACCGCAATGGTTGCCGACGTTTGGACGGGTATGACGTAGCCATCCAAGAAGCATCTGCTGCAGAGGCAGAAAACGAACGGCTCGGAAGCATTGCTGTACAGTTGTGGGAGTGGCGGCCAGACAGCGACCCAAACGTAGGCTGTACAGACATCGCGCCACCTTTTGATACCATCATCCTGGTAGATGTTGCCACACTTCTCTCAGGACAGTATGAGGTTGATGTCAACGGTCTTAGCACGACCATTACGCTTTCTGATAGCCGATCCACACTACCCGCACGCGACATCATCACACACGCTCAAAGCTAATGGCGACGTACCATAAGTTAATGAGTGAGCGAACCGATACCCTCACAAAACCAGCCACCAAAACGAAATCCAAAACTGCCAAGCCGCCTATGTACCGCGTGCTGCTCTTGAACGACGACTACACACCGATGGACTTTGTGGTGCTGGTCTTGGTGCGTTTTTTCAAAAAAACTGCCTCCGAAGCCACCCAGATAATGCTCAGCGTCCACGAGCAGGGCGTGGGTTTGTGCGGCGTGTATCCGTTTGAACTCGCCGAGACCAAAGTTGCCCAAGTCACCCGCACCGCCCGCCAGTCAGGGCATCCGCTGCGCTGCACATTAGAACCAGAAAGCACGGGGACTAACTCATGATTTCGGATAACTTGCGGCAAACCACCAGGCGCGCTATTGAAAGGGCGCGCGCATACCGACATGAATATGCAGGGCTCGAGCACCTCCTGTGTGAACTACTTGACGACCCAGACGCTAAAGCTGCTTTTGAGGCTTTACGCGTTGACGTTGATAACCTCAGCATGGAGCTAGATGCCGCCTTAGACGAACACCCCGTTGCTGATACCAGCAGCCTAGCCGACCTCGAGGCAGCGTTCATTCAAGCCTACGAAACGGTGCTCGGTGAGTCGCCGCATGATTTAACAGATGATGCACTGAACGATGACAGCCAAGATAATGACGTAGACGATACCCAAGATGATGACGATGCTAGCAGTTACGCCCTCGATATGCTCGAGGTCACACCTACCGCCGCCTTTGAACGGGTCATTCAACGCGCTGCCCTATCCATGCAATCTGCCGGGCGGGCCGAGGCCACCGGAGCCAACGTCCTGGTTGCCATGTTTGATGAACCTAACACACGCGCGTATTTGCTGCTCGAGGCTGCTGGGCTTAGCAAGTTGGATGTCACCAGTTACTTAGCAGGTAAAACGCCTTTACAACCTCTGGCCAAACGTCAAAAGCAAGTTTCTAATGAAGAAGATACTGGCCCGCGTGATGATTCAGGCGCAGCCAACGACCCGCTCGAGGAATTTTGCGTTAACTTGAGCGCGCTGGCGGAGGCTGGCAAACTTGACCCTCTAATTGGGCGTGAGCACGAACTGACCCGGCTTATGCAGGTGCTGGCACGTCGCAACAAAAATAACCCCCTGCTGGTTGGCGACCCCGGCGTGGGTAAAACGGCCTTGATTGAAGGCTTTGCGCAACGCGTTGCCGCTGGTGACGTACCCACTAAACTCCGTGAGGCTGTTGTCTACGCTCTCGACATGGGGGCGCTGCTGGCTGGTACGCGCTACCGAGGAGATTTTGAGGAACGGCTCAAGGGTGTGCTGGATGAGCTCGAGCGTCACCCCTTTGCCATTTTGTTCATCGACGAAATTCACACCGTGGTTGGTGCAGGTGCCACCGCTGGCGGTGCGATGGACGCCTCCAACCTGCTCAAACCCGCCCTCACCAAGCACCTGCGCTGCATTGGCGCAACCACCTTTCAAGAGCACAAAGCCTTTGAAAAAGACCGCGCCCTGTCGCGCCGTTTCCAAAAAATTGATGTGGTTGAACCCAGTCCAGAAGATGCCATCGCCATCGCCCACGGGCTCAAGCGATACTTTGAGGAACATCACGACTTGGACTATCAAGATGAGGCACTAGATGCCGCCGTCAACTTATCCGTGCGACACTTGCGCGAGCAACGCCTTCCCGACAGCGCCCTTGACGTACTCGATGAAGCTGGTGCCGCCCAAGCTTTAATTGATGAGGCTGACCGCGCGACTACCATCGAGGTGTCTCATATTGAGGCCACCGTGGCCAACATGGCGCGAATCCCACCCAAAAGCGTTTCTGGCGATGATAAAACGCGCTTGCAAAGCCTCGAGCAACACTTGGGTGAGGTTGTCTTTGGTCAGCCCGATGCCGTGAGTGAAGTTGTAAGCGCCATCAAACTAGCCCGCTCGGGCTTACGCGAAGGTGATAAACCCATCGGTGCGTTTTTGTTTGCAGGACCTACAGGGGTGGGTAAAACTGAACTCGCCAAGCAACTTGCCAGCCACCTCGAGGTGCCGTTTTTGCGCTTTGACATGTCAGAGTACATGGAAAAACACAGCGTCTCGAGGCTCATTGGTGCACCCCCCGGCTACGTGGGCTTTGACCAAGGCGGTCTTCTCACCGACGCCATCCGCCAAACGCCGTTTACAGTCTTGCTGCTGGACGAAATCGAAAAAGTCCACCCTGACCTATTTAACATCCTCTTGCAGGTCATGGACTACGGGCGGCTGACCGACCACAACGGGCGCAGCGTGGATTTTCGCAATGTCATTTTGGTGATGACCACTAATGCAGGTGCCGCCGAAGCCAGCCGTGCCGCCATTGGCTTTCAAGGTGGTAGCAACGCGGCCGCCAGCGATGAGGCCATCAAAACCCTATTCACCCCCGAGTTTCGCAACCGTTTAGACGCTATCATCCAGTTTTCAGCGCTACCTGAGGCTGTAGTGCGGCAAATTGTGGACAAGTTTGTGCGCGAACTAGCGGAGCAATTAGCGGAGCAAAACGTTGTCCTAGAAGTTACGGATGCCGCCAAAGACGCTCTCGCCGTTTTGGGCTTTGATGATGTTTACGGCGCACGGCCGCTAGCGAGGGTGATTCAGGCGCGTATTAAGCGGCCGCTGGCAGATGAGTTGTTGTTTGGGAAGTTGCAAGATGGTGGGAAGGTAACAGTGGATGTGCAACAAGAAACTAGAGAGGAATTTGTGTTTGAGTTTTAGGTTAGGTGAGGCTCGAGCCTATAGCTGCTATACTAAACTATGAAAACAGTGTCAGTAACTGCACACTTTGACGGCAAGCATATTCAACTTGATGAACCACTAGACCTCAAGCCAAATACCAAGTTAATGGTTACAGTGTTACCTGCCCAAGATTCGGAACGTGAAGCGTGGTCGCGTTTTTCGCTTGAGGGCTTGGCTCGAGCCTATAGTGATAACGATGAAGCCTATGACTTGAGTGATATTAAAGTTCCTAATCCTACCTATGACCGAGGGTGACATTATTCTTATCGCTTTGCCCCAAGCAGATGGCCAGATAAAGACACGCCCTAGCCTCGTCTTACGTATGCTTCCACCGTTTAACGATTTACTTATTTGTAGCAAGATCTATTGGCTCAGTGGGCACACAACGACATCATAAGTTGCTCGAGCGATTAGCTGCTTACCTTACTCACAACATGACCTAAACTAGGCAAGTTTTAACAGAGATACTTATGGCTCGAGTGATTCAAACGCGCATTATCCCCTAACAAATTTTTAGGAAATTATGATGACTAATTCTTGGTCAGATGGTGTTGACCCTGGTTATACACAAACCTCACGGGAGATTCTCGAGGACGCCCAAGCAGATTGGTATGAAAGAAGTAGAGGGCTACTTGAGTTAGTTTTAGAGGATGCTCTTTCTAAAGCAGGTAATTCTGTGGTCCTGGTGTACATAAAGCATGTACCAACAAACAAAACAGCTTGGTCATTTTCGATTTTACGCGACACGAAAAATAAGTATCCAATTACGATTCAGCCCGGATACAAACACATACAGCACTACCAGGAAGAATCTTCTCTTTACTCCCTTACCAAAATAGCTCGAGCTGTCGCTACGCACTTTGTAGGAAATAACGTTTCTAATCAATGGATTGCACATACACCTACTGAGCTTCGAGAAAAACTTATTGAAACGGCCAAACTAGCGATTATTATGAGCAAAAAGATTGACCTATCTTCAACTGACTCAAGAGTTATAGACGTTAAATATGCTGAGTGGCGCGTGGGTGACTATGATATTCGAGTTGATGATAACCTCTGGCTTCAATGGATAGGCATTGAGGGTAGATATCATGAGGCCCAAGACATTGATAATATTATCGATAGACCGCCCCTAGACAAATTCTGGACGCAACTAGAAACCATATGTGTCAAGGACTGTTGTGGACTTGATGCCTTCGATTTTCGCCCTAAGGCAATTGCCCAGGCTACTGCACATCTAGCAACAGACACCTTACAAATAAAACTCGAGCAAGTACGCGATACACTACAAAGTGTAGATAAAGATATTGTTTCAAGTGTCCGCTTGAATAGCATTTCTCAAAAAGACTTTTTCATCAGCTTGCTAGATCATATTTTGAATCAATTTCCGGCATAAGCTTCTAGTTTGAGGCCAATGCTGATGGTGTAAGGTTACAAGGTGCTAATATAAAAATATGATTGATTGGTCAACCTGCCCAGCTGCCGAGCGTCACCCTGAAAAGGTGAGCGGCGCGTGGGTGTTTCGAGGAACAAGAGTGCCAATTAAGGCGTTGTTTGAGAACCTCGAGGACGGTAGCACCACAGAGGAATTCGTAGCATGGTTTCCGGGCGTAACACCGCAACAAGTGAGGGCAGTCTTGGAATATGTTGCGCGGAGTGCTACGGCCGCCTAAATGCGCGTCCTTTTTGACCAAGGTACGCCAGTTCCATTAAGGAAATTTCTCAAAGAGTTCGACATAACAACAACCTACGAAATGGGCTGGTCAACTCTCCAAAATGGTGAGCTACTTTCGTCAGCAGAAGCAAATGGTTTTGAAGTATTTGTCACAACAGACCAAAATCTACAATATCAACAGAACTTGTCTAATCGAAAGTTAACTATCGTAGTACTTAACACGACTAGTTGGCCACGCATCAAAAATGTGTCTATCTTAGTTACTGAAGCAATACGTAAGGCAAGACCCGGTCAAGTGCAAGTTATTAATGTGCCGTAATGTATCAACCACCTTTCAACACCACTAGCTGTCGTGGGACCAGTAATAAAGAAAGGAGAATTTATGCCCAAGGAAATCGGTGATGATATGCAAGACAGCTACGATTTTTCTAAAGGCGTCAGAGGGAAATGTAACCATTTTATCGGTCAACCTCAAACTGTCAGAATTCATCAATCAGACGGCACAATTACAGAAGAAACCATACAATCTGCCATTGAGCTAGATGATGACGTGCGCAAATACTTTCCCACGTCAGAAGCTGTTAACAAAGCTTTACGCGGGCTTATTGAACTTATCCCAGATGAATTATCTTCATCACATTCGCAAACTTGATTACATAAATGTAGTCACTGTCATCAATAACGTGTGTCACTTAACCCTGCTCACCCAAAACCCCACGTGATACAACAGGGGTTACATGGGTAATATCACCGTAGACATCGTCTTACTTTTAATTTTAATCGTCGCTAACGGCGTGTTTGCCATGGCGGAAGCGGCAGTTGTCGCAGCGCGCCAAGCACGTTTGCAACAGCGTGCAGACACAGGTAACAAGCGTGCTCAGGTTGCGCTCGAGCTGAGCCAGTCTCCCAACCGCTTTTTAGCCACCGTGCAAATTGGCATCACCCTCATCGGCATTTTTGCAGGTGCGTTTGGTGGCGCAACCCTGTCGGAAGAAATTGCTCGTGGCTTGCGCAACGTGCCGTTGTTAGCGCCTTATGCAGACTCCATTGGGCTGGCGGTGGTTGTCCTAATCATCACCTACTTGTCGCTGATTATCGGCGAACTGGTGCCCAAACGCATCGGCTTGCACTCGCCGGAGCGCATTGCCTCGATCATTGCTGTGCCCATGCGCACCCTTTCCAAAATTGCCGCGCCTATTGTGTGGTTGCTGAGTGCCTCAACTGAACTGGTCTTGCGCCTTATTGGTCTGCGCCCTTCAGACGAACCGCCTGTTTCCGAAGAGGAAATCAACGTCATGATGGAACAAGGGCGGCGCGCTGGGGTGTTTGCCAAAGTCGAACGGGACATCGTCCAGCGGGTGTTTGAACTGGACGACCGCACGGTGAGTTCTCTGATGACGCGCCGCCCAGACGTGTTGTGGCTAGACACAAACGACGACTGGGAGGTTAACCGCAGCAAGCTAAACAGCGGCGTTCACTCGCGCTTGCCCGTCTGTCACGGAAGTTTAGATAATGTTATTGGCATTGTGAGCACCAAAGACTTACTGCGTCAGTGCTTGCAAGGGCAAACGCCTGATTTGACGGCATCTTTACAAGATAAAGTTTTGGTGCCGGAAACTCTACCCGCATTTAAGTTGCTCGAGGCCTTCAAAACCAACCTCACCCACGTGATTCTAGTCATCGACGAATACGCTGTGGTGCAAGGACTCGTCACCTTAAATGATGTGCTCACCGCCGTGGTTGGCGACGTACCTTCAATTGATGACGCCCACGAGCCTTTTGCCACCCAACGCAAAGACGGCTCTTGGCTGTTAGACGGCATGTTACCGATTGAGGAGTTCAAAGAGATTTTTGAGCTTGATGACCTCCCCGGTGATGATGCCAATTACCAAACGCTCAGCGGCTTTGTCATGACCTACATGGGGCGCATTCCCGAAGCAGCAGAACAGTTTGAGGTAGACAACCTTCGCTTTGAGGTTGTGGATATGGACGGTCACATCATTGATAAAGTTTTGGTGCGGGAGCAAGCCTCACCTGAGGGTTAGTAGAGGTTTGCGCTAGCATGATTGAGGGAGATTCATGGGCACAAACTGTATGTTCTATCCTGTCGACGCACCCTTTGGGTTAGAGCAAGTCATCATTGACCATATTGATCCACTTACTAAATTCTATGAGCAAGAACTAGCTAGGATCAAAGCAACCTCTCATCGTCTATGGTCTAGTTATAAAGATCTTTATACTTATGAACTACTTGATTTTATGCAAGAGGTTCAAAAATATGGTGTCGAGCATCTAAAATCAACGGATTTACATCATGCTAAACAAGTTGACCGTCTAACAGATGCTTTTCGTAGCTACTGCTATCGCAACGAGATTGTTCTTAACTACGATGAGGCTATCGGCTTTCTCAACATTTTTAGGTTTCAAAAATGCGAGGATTGGCTTCGTCAAACTTACAGGTCAGAACAGTTTATTCATCTTTGGCAATATATTTACAAAGGTCGAGGCATCGGACGTGATGATGAGCTCCCTTATCAACAGAGCTTAGACTGTTATAGCTGTCTTTTTGGATTTTGGACCTATGCTGAGATTGAAGCTATGTTAGAAGAATGCTACTTTTACGAGAAAATTGATGCTGGAATTCCCGAAAGTGCGTATTACTCAGGCTGTATACCTATGGTTGTCCAAGCCTGCGAGAAAGCTTTTATAGATGGGAAATTTATCTTAATTTGCGTTAGTTAGCTATATTTTTACTCAAATTAAATTTCTCATGAAACTAGTAGCTACGACACCCCCTCGAGTGGGCTTTGCGTATTCCTAGCAAACCCGCTATCATCAATGTGTTTTAGTTTACGCTTTTGGAGGAACTACTCATGCCTGTACTTAGTCGCATCAAATATCTTCGCATTAAATATCTAAGCCTGTGCTTACTCAGCACGATACTATTCACCTCAGCCCTAGCTCAAGAGACTGATGTCAGCCTCGAGACACTTCTCTCTGGCGGTACAACCAACGCTGTCACGGTTTTAAGTGACTACATCACCGAAAATCCGGGAGATGATGAAGCGCGCTTTAGCCTTGGCGTGGCGCATTTTTTGGGTGCAGTTGAGTACCTAGCACAGTCGTGGTATCGCTACGGCCTCAATGTGGATAGCGTGGGTATAGCAGCGGGAATGCCGTTTTTGCGTCTTCCTATTCCTGAAAACCCTGACCCAGAAACGTTCAGTAATGATGAGTTTGTGCGCGTGCTCGAGGGCATGATTGCCCGCCTCGAGGCTGCCGATGCTGCACTTATGAACATTGACAGTGAGGTGAAACTCGTCATTCAATTTGACCAGTTGCGCTTAGATTTAGATGGCGACGGTAACGCTGAAGATACCGAGCGCTTGTGGTCGATTTATGCCCGCCTCAACCAACTGGCCCTGGGTATGGGCGGGGGCATGGGTGATGAACCGCCTGCGCTCGAGATTGCCTTTGACCAAGGTGATGTGCACTGGTTGCGTGGGTACAGCAATCTGTTAGCAGCGATGCTCGAGACATGGCTTGCTGTCGATAACCAAGCTATGTTTGACAACGGCGCACACTTGTTTTTCCCAGACGCGCAAAGTCCCCACGACATTCTGCAAGACCAAGCCATCCTCAACGATGACTTTGTTCCCATAGACACCAATATTATTGATGCCGTTGCGCTTATCTACTTGAGCTTGAGTCTAGATATTGACGAACCTGAGCGGCTGACGAAAGCCCTCGACCACCTCCAAGAAACCATCGCTCAAAGTCGTTTATCGTGGGCTGCTATCTTGGCAGAAAGTGACAACGACCGCGAGTGGGTTCCCAATTCCAAGCAGGACAGTGTCGTGCCTGCAGGTATTGATGCCGAGATGATTGACGGCTGGCTCATGTTTTTAGACGAAGCTGAGGGCATCTTGCAAGGTGAGATTTTGCTACCCCACTGGCGCGTGAGCGACCCAAATGTGGGCATCAACTTCCGCCGGGCGTTTTTAGAATCGCGCAACTTTGATGTCATCTTGTGGGTTCAGGGCAGCGCCGCCACACCTTTCTTAGAAGAGGGAACAGTCACCCAGCCGGAAACATGGGATAGGTTAAATGATCTTTTTAACGGTAACTTTGTGGGCTTCGCGGTGTGGATCAACTAGCTTGCGGCGTAGCATAGGTGCGTGACGGTTGCACCTAATAGTTTAAATCGTTTCTCGAGGCACAGCTTTAGGTGGCTGTGTCTCATTGTGTTGATGCTTCCATGGACATTCATCACAGGACGTCGAGGTGAGATGTGACACGCGTGGCTCGAGCTTCTTTCACAACTATCCTCGAAAAGCTTGCAAGCATCATCAGCGCGCGTCCCAAACTCACGTTACTTGTTTTAGGCATCATCACTGTGGCGCTAGGCTTTGGCATTCCCCGCATTACGTTAACGACGGATATTCTCGACTGGCTCCCGGCAAACGATGCTCGCGTGCAAGCGCTTAACCGCATCATCCGGGAAGTAGATGGCGTCACCAATCAAGAATTGGTGTGGTTAGAACTTGACCCCGTTAAAGCTGAGGCTGTGGGCGTTACCCGCATTACCGATGAAGATGCCATTCGCGCCCAAGATGAGCTAGCCAACTTCGTGCAAACTCGCGTACCTGAGGTGCGTTTTAGTTTTGGTCTCCCCCACTGGCTCAAAGTTGCCAACGCCACACTTAACCCAGAGCAAAAAGTGGCGAGCTTGCCGGAGAGCAGCGCGCAGTTTCGCTTACTTTGGAACGGCATTTGGCAAGCGCAACGTGAACTGCTAAGTGCCACCATTGGTGCAGATGAACAAGGTACACTGCTGGGGTTTGTGATTGAGGGAAATCCCGTTTCTGCGGACTCGAGGCGCATTGGCACAGATATTCAAACAGCCGTCCAAGCGTATCTAGCCGATGACAACAAACAATACGACCTGTTTAGAGAGGATGACCTCTTCCCTGTTGGTTTGGCGTCTGGACTTTCAGGCCTTGACACATCCCTCGGCAGGGATTTGCGTTGGCTTGTACCCGTTAGCATCATCGTCGTGGCAGCACTGTTATGGCTGGCATTTGGTCACTGGCAAACTGTCGTTATCGCTTTAAGTTGTCTACTCACAGCAGGCATTTGGCTGTTCGGGATTATGGGCTATTTGGGGTTACCGCTAAACGTGGTGAATGCTGCTCTGTTGCCGTTACTTTTGGGCAGCGGCATCGACTACGCAATTCACTTGCTCAATGCCTTGCAAGCTGCGCGAGAGCGTCATATATCCCTCGAGAAAGCGTTACAAACAGCCAGCGTCCAAGCAGGCGGCGGCATGGTGCTAGTGACGATGACAAGTTTATTAGGCTTAGCCTCGCTGTTGCTTGCAGGAGTACCCGGAATTAGCCAATTAGGTGTGCTAGCAAGTTTGAGTTTGCTGTGCTTATTGATTGTCGTCTTGACGCTACCGACTGCGTTGTACAGCTTGCAGGAAGATGTCTCAAGACAAGAATTTAAGCCTTCAGCACGGCTTAGATATGTGTTGAGGGTGCTCGAGCAACGTCCTCGCCTCACCCTAACTATCCTCATCTTAGGAACGGCGCTAGCTCTGATAGCACGCCAAGACCCCCAGGTCCAACTGGATGTTATTCAAGGTAACTTTCCAGCCAGAGACCCAACCCGCAGGGCGCTCGAGCAAATGCGCGCAGGTGTCGCGGGCGCACTACCAGAATTTATTGTGCTCGAGGGCGACCTCACCAGTCCAGAGGTTCTTGCTTACAGCCAAAGTGTTGCTGATGAGCTCAGTCAAACGTTAGATGCTCGCCTCATCACCCCAAGTTTGCTACTTGGAAGTTACAGCAGTTTACAAACAGGACTTAGTGGCGCACTCGGGCAATTCTTTGGAACATCTTTAGACGATGCCGTACCAGATGCCCAATCTGACCTTGCCAATACCTACAAAGTCATGCACCAAGATTCTCTTTGGGCCCCGCTCATCAAACTCGTCAGCAACCCCACAGCCAACCTCGGCGTCATGATTGTGATGCCAAGTAGTAACGGCGATTTAGCTGCTACCCGCGAAACGTTAGCAGTCATGCAAAATGCTATCAATGTGCCAGTGCGACCACCTGAGTTAGATGTTCACGTCATCGGCTACCGAAGCATTAGCGTGTTGTTTATTGAAACCAGTTTGCGGTGGTTACGTCGGTTGTTCATCGCCTCACTCATCGCTACCTGTCTGGTGACACTATTAGCGTTTAGGCGCTGGCAAATCATGCTGGCAACAGCCATCATTGTCAGCATTACTGGACTCGTATGGTTTGCCTTATTACCGCTTATAGGTGTGTATATCTCGATTTTTTTGCTGTTTCCACTCGTCTTTTTGGTCAGTTTAGGCTCTGACTATGCACTGCACCTTTTTTGGCATGCACATCG